>DAOPUP010000260.1:0-4025 GCA_035350655.1 Acidovorax sp.
GGACGATGCCAGCACCGACACCACCGATGCCTTCCTGTCGGGCCAGATCACCGACCTGCAGTCCCGGCTGAACCTGGCCAACCTGGTCGATGGCGACCAGGTGCATGCGCGCAGCTTGCGCCAGTTTGCGCGCCTGTTCGAGCGCCTGGGCCTGCCTCCGCAGCAGCTGAACCAGCTCGTGCAGGCCCTGCGCGCCGCCCAGGCCGGGCCGGGCGCAGACAGCAGCGCACCCCTGCTGCCGCCCACCCTGACCCAGCTGGGCTGGTGGGGCCTGCCCAGCACCACCGTGGCTGCGCTGGCCCCGCATGTCACGCTGCTGCCGGCGCGCACCCCGGTGAACCTGAATACCGCCGACGTCGAAGTGCTTGCGGCCGCGATCGATGGGCTGGACATGGCGGGCGCGCAAAAGCTGGTGCAGACCCGTCAGGCGCGCCATTTCCGCGCGCTGACCGATATCTCCGACCTGCTGGGCGCCGACATTGCGCTCAACAGCGACGACCACGCCATCGCCTCGCGCTACTTCGAGGTGCGCGGGCGCCTGCGCCTGGGCGCCACCACGGTGGACGAGCGCTCGCTGGTGCTGCGCCAGGGGGCCAGCGTCACCACGCTGTGGCGCGAACGTGGCGCCTTTTAACCCGTTGTCCGGACGCGCGAGCGCGCCGGCGGCACCTGCCGCGGGCCCCAGAGCGCGGCCTGCCACAGCCCTGTCAAGTGGTCCCCCTAGAATGGCGCGCAAAACCTGTCCATGAGCACCCTGATCCTTTTCCTGCCCCTGGCCCCTCGCGGGCCTGCAACCGAGTACAGCTACACGCTGACCGCCGACGGCCACACCGCACTCGCCCAGGCCAGCGCCCCGGCCACCTTGCTGCCCGAGCCCAGCCGGCCAGGCGGCGAAGTGGTGGCCGTGGTGCCGGCGCAGGCGCTCTCCTGGCAGCGCGTGCAATTGCCCTTGGGCGTACCGCTGGGAACAGGCCCGCAAACCGCGCGCCTGCGCTCGGTGCTTGAAGGCCTGCTGGAAGACCAGTTGCTCGACGAACCGGCCCAGTTGCACTTTGCGCTGCAGCCCGGCGCCCGCGCCGGCGAGCCCGTGTGGGTGGCCGTGTGCGACCGCCACTGGCTACGCGAAGCACTGCGGGCCCTGGAGGCCGCCGGCCGGCGCGTGACGCGCGTAGTGCCCGAGTTCGCGCCGGGCCCCACGGCCAGCGGCCCGCCCGAACTGTTTGCGCTGGGCACGCCCGAAGAGGCCCAACTCGTGCTGTGCGGCCACGGTGCCGACCAGGGCGTGGCCGTGCTGCCGCTGTCGTCCGTGGCACTGGGTCTGATCGGCACGCCCCCTGCGGGCGCAGACAGCGAAGAAGCGGCAACGCCGGTGCGCGCCGAGCCCGCCGTGGCGGCGCTGGCCGAGCGCCTGCTGGGCCGCCCGGTGGTGCTGCACACCGCCAGCCAGCGCGCGCTCGATGCCGCGCGCGGCGACTGGGACCTGGCGCAGTTCGACCTGGCCAGCACCGGGCGCACCCGCGCCCTGCGCAAGGCCGGCAGCGCCGCCAGCGCCTTGCTGTATGCGCCGCAGTGGCGCGCGGCCCGCTGGGGTGCCGGCCTGCTGGCCGCGGCCCAGCTCGTCGGCCTGAACGCCTGGGCCTGGCAAGAGCGCGACGCGCTCGCCGCCAAGCAGGTTGCGGTGCGCCAGGCGCTCACCCAAACCTTTCCCAAGGTGCAGGTGGTGGTCGATGCCCCCGTGCAGATGGAACGCGAACTGGCCGCGCTGCGCCAGGCCGCCGGCAGCGTATCGCCGCGCGACCTTGAGCCCCTGCTTGCTGCGGCGGGCGCCGCCCTGCCCACCGGCCAGCTGCCCAGCGCGCTGGAATACAGCGTCGGCGAACTGCGCCTGCGCGGCGTCACGCTGTCGGCCGACGAACTCACGGCCGTGGACACCCGGCTGCAGGCCGCCGGCTACAGCGCCCGCCTGGACGACGGCAGCCTGTGGCTGCGCGCGCAGGGGACACCATGAACCGCCCCGCCATGAAAACCTCCGCCCTGCCCGCCCTCGTACTGTCCCACTGGAAGGCCCTGGCACCGCGTGAGCGCAACCTGCTGCGGGCCGCCGGCACCGTGGTGGCCCTGGCGCTGCTGTGGTGGCTGGCACTGGCACCGGCGCTGACCACCTTGCGCACAGCCCCCGCCCGCCATGCCGCGCTGGACGCCCAGCTGCAGCGCATGCACGGCCTGCAGGCCGAGGCCCTGCAACTGCAGGCCGCACCGCGCAGCGCACCGAGCGACGCCGTGGCCAGCCTGCGCAGCGCGCTAACCCAGCGCCTGGGCACCACCGCCCAACTGAGCCTGGTGGGAGACCGCGCCACCATTACCCTGAAGGGCGCGCCCGCCGACGCACTGGCCCAATGGCTGACCCAGGCGCGCAGCAATGCACTGGCGGTGCCGGTCGAGGCGCGGCTCACACGCAGCACGGCGGTGGCCCCGGTCGGCAATACGCCCGCTGCGAACCTGCCGCGCTGGGATGGCAGCCTGGTGCTGGCCCTGCCCGCCCGCTGACCGGCTGCCCCGTCGTGCTCCGCAAGCTACCCTCTTCCCCGCTGCGTTCCCGCCCTCGGAGCAACGCCACCGCCGCCACCCGGGCCTCTCGGGCACCCTGGGGCTGGGCTGCGGCCGGGGTACTCGCGGGCGCGCTGCCCGCCCTGCTGGTTTTTGCGCCGGCGCAGTGGCTGGCCCAGGCGGTGGAGCGCGCCAGCAGCGGCCAGGTGCTGCTGGCCCAGGCGCGTGGCACCTTGTGGACCGGCTCGGCCCAGCTGGTGCTGACTGGCGGCGCCGCCAGCCAGGACCGCGCCGCCCTGCCCGGGCGCCTGGAATGGCGCTTGCGCCCCACGCTGCGTGGCCTGCGCGCGCAGCTGCACGCTGGCTGCTGCATGGCAGCGCCGCTGCAAGCCCGCGTGGATGCCCATTGGGGTGGCGCGCGGCTGGCGCTGACCGATGGCCAGGCCCAGTTTCCCGCCGGCCTGTTGACCGGCCTGGGAACGCCGTGGAACACCCTGCAACCCCAGGGCCAGCTGGCCGTGCAGACCGAGGGTCTGCAAGCCCAGTGGACCGCGGGCCGTCTGCGCTTGACGGGCAGCGCCCAGCTCGATGCGCGGGCCATGTCCTCGCGCCTGTCCACCCTGCGCCCCATGGGCAGCTACCGGCTCGTTTTGCAGGGCGGCGAGGTGCCCACGCTCACCCTGAGCACCCTCGACGGCGCCCTGCAGCTGAACGGCAGCGGCCAATGGGTGGGCCAGCGCCTGCGTTTCACGGGCGAAGCCAGCGCAGCGCCCGAGCGCGAGGCGGCCCTGGCCAATCTTCTGAACATCATCGGACGGCGCAACGGCGCGCGCTCCATCATCACCGTGGGTTGACCCTATGCTTTCCAATCTCTCGCCCCGACTGCGATTTGCTCTTCATACGATAGCTGCTGGTGCTTTGCTGGCAACGGCAAGCGGCCAGATTCATGCACAAACGGCAATCGCGACCGGCACCAGCAGCGTGCGCCCGGGCGAGCAGGTCACGCTCAATTTCGCCAACGCCGAGATCGAGGCCGTGGCCCGCACCATGGCCACCATCACCGGCCGCAACGTGGTGGTGGACCCGCGCGTCAAAGGCCAGCTCACCCTGATCACCGAGCGGGCCGTGGCGCCCGCCGCCGCCTTCCAGCAGTTCCTGGCCGCGCTGCGGCTGCAGGGCTTCACGGTGGTCGAAGCGGCCGGCCTGTACAAGGTGGTGCCCGAGGCCGACGCCAAGCTGCAGGGCGGCAGCGTGAGCGTGGTGCAGGGCAGCGCGGGCAGCGCGCCCGGCGGCGGGCAGATCGTCACGCAGATCTTCAAGCTCAACTATGAAAACGCGGCCAATCTGGTGCCGGTGCTGCGCCCGCTGATCAGCCCCAACAACACCATCAACGTGAATCCCGGCAACAACTCGCTGGTGATCACCGACTATGCCGACAACCTGCAGCGCCTGGCGCGCATCGTGGCGGCCATGGATGT
>DAOPUP010000261.1:0-4020 GCA_035350655.1 Acidovorax sp.
CCCACCTGCACAGCGACCACTGCGGCGGCAACGCCGCGCTGCAGCAGGCCTGGCCCGGGGTGGAAACCGCCATCCCGCCGGGGCAGGCCGCCGATGTGCGCCACTGGGACGCCTACGCGCTGAGCTACACCCCCACGGGCCAGCAATGCCCGCCCTTTCGCTGCGACGCCCTGCTGCAGCCGGGCACCACCACACTGCTGGGCGACAGGCCCTGGCAGGTGCATGCCGCGCCGGGTCACGACCCGCATTCGGTGGTGCTGTTCGAGCCGCAGCACGGCATCCTGATCTCGGCCGACGCACTGTGGGAAAACGGCTTTGGCGTGGTCTTTCCCGAACTGGAGGGCCACAGCGCTTTTGCCGACGTGGCGGCCACCCTAGACCTCATCGAACACCTGGCGCCGCGCACCGTGATTCCGGGCCACGGGCCGGTGTTTGCCGACGCGCCCCGCGCACTCGAAGGCGCCCGACGCCGCCTCGAGGGTTTCGTGCGCAACCCGGCCAAACATGCGCTGCATGCCGCCAAGGTGTTGCTCAAATACAAGCTGCTCGAATGGCAGCAGATTGCGCTGGCCGACCTGCTCGCCTGGGCGCAGGCCACGCCCTATTTCGGCATGCTGCACGCGCGCCACTTTGCCGACCAGGCCGAGGGCGAGTGGCTGCACAGCCTGGTCGCCGACCTGGTGCGGTCGGGCGCCGCCTTGCGCCAGGGCGAGTGGCTGCACAACGCCTGAAGCACGAACACGCCAACACCCAAAAATTCAATGCAATCAATGGCACGAACCATTGATTTGCAAGGACCTAAAGCTACACAATTAATAGCAAATACCCAAGCCAGGGAAGCTTCAGGGAAGATCCTGGTTCACTGCGGCCGTGGCCACATCGCGCGGGCCGACGGTGCCCAGGCGGCTCTTGAGCGACTGGGGCTGCCCCGTGAGCAGGGCCGCGTAGTTGGTGGTGTTGGACAGCACCTTCTTCACGTAATCGCGCGTTTCGGCAAAGGGCACGTTCTCGGCCCAGATGGCGGCGTCAAGCACAGGGCCGTTGCGCCAGCTGCGGGGGCGGCCCGGGCCGGCGTTGTAGGCTGCGGCGGCCATGGGCATGGAGCCTGCGAAATCGTCCAGCGCTAGCTTAAGGTAGGCCGTGCCGATGGTGATGTTGGTTTCGTGGTCGTTGATCTGGTCGGCCGTGAAGTTCGTCAACCCGATCTTCCTGGCCGTCCAGCGCGCGGTGGCTGGCATCACCTGCATCAGGCCCGAGGCGCCCACATGCGAGCGCGCATCCATGACAAAGCGGCTTTCCTGGCGGATCAGGCCATAGACATAGGCCGGGTCCAGACCGATGCCCTGGGCGCGCTCCACCACGGCGTTGCGAAACGGCGTGGGAAAGCGCTGCGTTGTGTCGGTGACGCTCTTGGTGCGCTCGCTGGTGTTGATGCAGCGGTCCCACACCTCGCGCTGGCAGGCCAGGTCGGCCGCGGCCAGCAGCTCGCGGTCGGCCATGCCGCCCGGCGTGTGCAAATTGGTGGTGTAGTTCCACTCGCGCACGCCTTCGCTGCGCAGGCCCAGCTGGATGGCATAGAGGCCGCGGTTGAGGCCCGGGTTGGCGCGGGCAGCGGCCTTTTCTTCGGCGGTGAGCGGCGCGGGCGCGGGGGGCGTGGTGATGCGCTGGCCCAGCTCTTCGAGGGCCAACTGCTCATAAAAGCCGCGTGTTCCGGCAATGCCCTCAAACCATTGCCGCGCTTCGGCGCGTTCGGCCTCGTCGGGCTTGGCAGCCAGCAGGGCGCGGGCTTTCCAGTACACCCAGGTGCTTTCCTGGCGGGCCTCATCGCTCATGGCGTCCACGGCATGGCCCACGGTCTTCCACTGGCCGGCGCGCAACGCGGCGCGCACCTTCCAGCCCAGCAGATCGTCGTTCAGGTGGCTGTGGCGCGTCACATTGGAGAAATAGCCGTGTGCGCTGCCCGAGAGCTTCTGCGCTGCGGATTTGCCAATGACACCCCAGGCCCAATTGCGCTCCTCGGCCGAGAGGTACTCGCCCCATTTGCTGTCGAGCTGGTGCGCAGCGTTGTCGGGGTCGCCGGCGGCCAGCTTGATCAGCGCGAGCAGCACCAGTTCCTGGCGCACCCTGCTGCCGGCCGTGGTGCGCGCCAACAAGTATTTGCTGGGCGCGTCCAGCACCTTCTTGAGCTGCCCCAGCGCCTCGGGCGCAACAATCTCCACCGCAGCCCGCACCGCGCGCGAGCGGTTGGCCTCAGCGCCGAGGCGGGCCTTGCGCCAGACGTCCAGCGCCGACAGCTTCTTGTAGCTGTAGAACTCGCTTGCCGCGTGGGTGCAGCCGTCGTCCGCATCGCGCAGCGCATACCAGTTGCGGCGCACCTCGTCGGCGGCGCTGGCGGGCGCTGTGCCCTTGATCTGGTCGATCAGCAGGGCGTAGCAGCGCACCTCGCGGTCGTCCGACATGCGGTAGCTGGGGTGCTGCTCGGCAAACTGGCCCCAGTCGCGCCGCTGGCCCAGCAGCAGCAGCCAGTCGTTGCGCAGGCGGTCTTCCTGGTAGCTGCCGGCATAACGCTGCAAAAAGGCCTGCACCTCCTGCGGCATGGCCTCGGCGAGGCGGGCCTTCAACTCCCAATAGGCGGCCCAGGGCTCCAGCGCATGGCCACGCACGGCGGGCAACAGCTGCTCGAGCTTTTTGCGGTCGCCTTTGCGAAACGCCTGCTGCATTTCCAGCAGGGTATCGTCACCCCGGTTTTGCGCCTGGACCAGGGGCGCAGCGGCGGCCAGCACGGTGGCGGCCACAAGGGGTGTCAGAATGGCTCTGAGTAATTGCATGGGGGAATTATCTGATGGACAAAGCAGCCCTTCGGCGCGCATTGGTAGAAGAACGCCTCAACCTGCCCGATCGCCTACAGCGTGCCGACCTTTTGCAACAGGTGATGCGCATCTGGCTGGTGAACCGGCCGGACACCGTGATCGGCGCCTACTGGCCCATCAAGGGCGAGTTCGACCCCCTGCCCGCCCTGCACCGCTGGAAGGAAGATGGTGAACTGCTCGATGAACCCCTGCGCCGGCGCATCGGTCTGCCGGTAGTGAACAAGCAGCACAAGACACTCACCTTTCATGCCTGGCACCCCGGCTGCCCCATGGAGGAAGACGCCTACGGCATCCCCAAGCCCAAGGACACCGAGATCATCGTGCCCACGCTGCTCTTTGTGCCCTGTGTGGGCTATGCAGCAGGCGGCTACCGCCTTGGCTACGGCGGCGGCTTTTACGACCGCACCCTGGCCACCCTGCAGCCCAAGCCGTTCACCGTGGGCCTGGGCTACACGCACGGTTACCTGGACGACTTCGAGCCCGAAGCGTTCGACCTGCCGCTCGATGCCATCCTGAACGACAACGGGGTGGTCTGGCCTGTATGAGGAACACCCCCCTGAGCGGCTTGCGCCGCTTCCCCCCCTCTCTTCACGCTACGCGTGGGAGGAGGGACACCACCAGCGCGGCGGGGCGGCCCTTGCGCGGTGGCCCTGAAGTGGCCTGCTCCGCGGCCTTCTGACAGGTGACGGCGCGTCGGTTTCAAAAGAAAGGTGCCCCATGCTCCAGCTCTACATCGGCAACAAGAACTATTCCTCGTGGTCCATGCGCCCCTGGGTGCTGCTGCGTCAAGCGGGTATTGCGTTTGACGAAGTGTGTGTGCGCTTCGATGCCTTCGAGGCCGACTCGCAGTTCAAGCGCACCATCGGCGCCGTGAGCCCCACGGGCAAGGTGCCCGTGCTGGTCGACGGCGACCTGGTGGTATGGGACACCCTGGCGATTGCCGAATACCTCGCAGAAACCCACCCCGAAAAACACCTGTGGCCCGCAGACCCCAAGGCGCGTGCCCGCGCCCGCAGCATCTGCGCCGAAATGCACAGCGGCTTCACCGCCCTGCGCAGCCATTGCCCCATGAACATCGAAGCCCGGCTGCCCGACACCGGCGCCCTGATCTGGCGCGACCAGAGCGCCGTGCGCGCCGATGTGCAGCGCC
>DAOPUP010000262.1:0-4016 GCA_035350655.1 Acidovorax sp.
CGGTGGATCTCATCGTGCTCGACCTCATGATGCCCGGCGAAGACGGCCTGTCCATCTGCCGCCGCCTGCGTGCGGCCAACGACCGCACGCCCATCATCATGCTCACCGCCAAAGGCGAGGACGTGGACCGCATCGTGGGCCTGGAAGTGGGTGCCGATGACTACCTGGGCAAGCCCTTCAACCCCCGCGAGTTACTGGCGCGCGTGCACGCTGTGCTGCGCCGCCGCCCCGCGCAGGAAGCGCCAGGCGCCCCTTCTGGCGACAACGAGGTGGTCACCTTCGGCCCCTTCACCTTCGACCTGGGCACCCGCGCGCTGCAACGCAACGGTGAAGAGCTGCCCCTGACCACGGGCGAATTCGCCATGCTCAAGGCCTTGGTGCGCCACCCGCGCCAGCCGCTGTCGCGCGAAAAGCTGGCCTTGCTGGCGCGCGGCCGCGAGTTCGAGCCCTTTGACCGCAGCCTGGACGTGCAGGTCTCGCGCCTGCGCAAGCTGGTGGAGGTGGATGCCGCGGCACCGCGCTACATCCAGACTGTCTGGGGCGTGGGTTATGTTTTCGTGCCGGACGGAACAAGCTGACCGGTTCATGCACAGACCTGAAGGCGCGCCTGCGCCCACCTCCCGGCCACATGTGACGACACCGATCGACGCTACCAGTCCCGCACCGCTGGAGTCCCGGCGCGCGCGCCAGCAACGCGCGCGCGTGGGGCTAAACCTGTTCTGGCGCACCTTTTTTCTGTTGGCGCTGCTGCTGGTGGGCAGCATCCTGGCCTGGCTGCAAACCTTGCGCGCCCTGGAATTCGAGCCGCGCACGTTGCACACGGCCCAGCAAATTGCCTCGCTGGTGAACCTCAGCCGCGCGGCCCTGGTGCATGCCGATGCCATCGCACGCGTATCGCTGATCAAGACCATGGCCGATCAGGAGGGCGTGCGCATCCTGCCGCGCGAGCCGGGCGACCAATTCACGCTGCTCGACGGCACCGCGCTGGGCCACCGCCTCACCGACGAGCTGACCCAGCGCCTGGGCCCGGACACCATCGTGGCCCAGAACGTGAATGGCGAAAGCGGCCTGTGGGTCGGCTTCAACATCAACGGCGACCCCAACTGGCTGCTGATGGACCGCTCACGCTTCAGCCCCGTCGGTGGCCGCACCTGGCTGATCTGGCTGATCACGGCAGGCGCCCTTTCACTGGCCGGAGCTGCCGCCATTGCGCGGCTGATCAATCAGCCGCTCAAGCAGCTTTCCTACGCCGCCAACCGGGTGCGCGATGGCGATTTCGCCGCCGGCCATCTGGATGAAAAGGCGGTAACCAGCGAAATCCGCGAGGTGAACATCGGTTTCAACCGCATGGCGCAAAAGCTCGCCAAGCTCGAACAGGACCGCGCCGTCATGCTGGCAGGCATTTCGCATGACCTGCGCACGCCCCTGGCGCGCCTGCGGCTCGAAACCGAAATGAGCGTGGATGACGAAATCGCACGGGAACACATGGTGGCCGACATCGTGCAGCTCGATGCCACCATCGACAAGTTTCTGGACTACGCCCGCCCCGACCACGTCATGCTCACCCCCGTCAACCTGCTCGGAGTGGTGTCCTCCTGTGTCTACGCGGTGCAGGACCATCGCGAACTGCAGATCACCATGTCCGTCCCAGAGGACCTGAACGTGCTGGCCGACGAAGTGGAGTTGGCGCGCGTGATCTCCAATCTGCTGGAGAATGCGCGCCGCTATGGCAAAACGCCGGACACCGCCGTCACCCACGTGGAGATTGACGTCAAGGGCCGCGAAAAGTGGGTGTTGATCAAGGTGCGCGACCACGGCGCCGGTGTGCCGCCAGAGCAGCTGTCCAATCTGACCAAACCTTTCTTTCGCGGCGACTCAGCGCGCACCGCAGCCGCAGGGGCCGGGCTGGGCCTGTCGATCGTGGACAAGACTGTGCAACGCATGGGCGGCATCTTTGCGCTGGCCAACTCCAGCAGCGGGGGCCTGGTCGCCCATATCCAGCTGCAGCGGGCCGCCAACATGCCCGAGGGCCAAGACCCCAAGCAACGCCTGCACCGCCCCTCCGTCAAGCGCCAACTGCCGCGCCGGCGGGGCGACGACACTGCACTCGACACCTCGATCGACACCACGATTTGAGGGCCGCACACTGGTTGGCAGGCCGGGCCAGCAGGCGACTCCAATGGAGCCCGTATCGACGGCACAGGCAACACAGACTGTTTACAACCCGGGGCCCCGGCAAGGCCAGATCACGCCCTGAACAGCAACGCCACCGCCCGGGCTTCCATGGCCAGGCCCTGGCCCACCGGGCCCAGGCGCTCGGCGGTCTTGGCCTTGACGTTCACCTGGGCTGGCTCCACGCCCAACGCCGCAGCGATGCACAAGCGCATAGCTGGAATATGGGCCGCCAGACGCGGCGCCTGCGCCACCACCGTGCTGTCGATGTTGCCAAT
The DNA here is from genome assembly GCA_035350655.1 of Acidovorax sp. Classification (GTDB taxonomy): domain Bacteria; phylum Pseudomonadota; class Gammaproteobacteria; order Burkholderiales; family Burkholderiaceae_C; genus Acidovorax. The sequence goes on from DAOPUP010000262.1 coordinate 2,451, forward strand.
GTCGTAGCCCGCGTTACGCACCCGGCGCGCCGCCTCTGCCAGTAGCACGCCTGAGTCCGCACCGCGAAATGCCGCGTCGGTGTCGGGGAAATGGCTGCCGATGTCCCCCAGCGCGGCCGCCCCCAGCAAGGCATCGGTGATGGCATGCAGCAGCACATCCGCATCCGAATGGCCCAGCAGGCCCATGCTGTGGGCGATCTCCACGCCGCCAATCACCAGCCGGCGCCCCGGCACCAGCGCATGCACATCCCAGCCCTCACCAATCCTGAAATTCATCGAATCACTTTCGCCCGCGAAGGGCCTAAAACATGGTCTTCTTGCCAAAGGCCGGCGCGACCTGCCCACGCGCTCCGCCAAAACGATCCAGCGTGGCGCCATGCGCCCGCTGTGCGAGCACGGCAGCCGCCAGAGCAAAGTCGTCCGGGTAGGTGACCTTGAAATTCTGCGCCCCGCCCGGCACCAGCCGCGGATGCAGGCCCATGGCCTCCATGGCACTGGCCTCGTCGGTGGCACCCGAGCCCACGTGCTCGATAGCCGCTCGCAAGGGGCCCATGCGGAACATCTGCGGTGTCTGGGCCAGCCATTTGTCGCTGCGGTCCACAGTGGAGGCCACACGCACGCCGCCGGGCCCGTCAATGGAGGTCTTGAGCGTGTCGGCAAGCTTGTGCGCCAGCAAGCCCCCAACGCTGTCGTGCTGGCACGTGTCCATCAGGCTGTTGATTTGCTCCGAGGCCACCAGGCAGCGTGCCGCGTCATGCACCAGCACCCAGTCGTCAGGCTGGGCCCCGCGCTCCGCCAGGGCCCGCAAACCGCCCAGCACCGTGTCGGCACGCGTGGGCCCGCCGCATTCCACAGTGAAAAAAGCGGGGTGGCTGTAGGCGTTCAAAAAATGGTCTCCTGGCGCCACGGCGACCAGCGTGCCCAGCAAGCGGCTCACGCCCGCAAAGGCCGCCAGGGTGTGCATGACCATGGGGTGCCCGGCCACCAGGTGGTATTGCTTGGGCAAGGGCGGTTCGGCCGATGCCGCAACCGGCGTGGCGGCCGAAGGCACGGCGCGCAAACCCATGCCCGCACAGGGCACCAGCGCCCAAAAACGCCCGTGGGCTGACAAGGGGGCGAATGGTGGGTGCAGTGGCGCGGCAGTCATGGTTCGCTCATTCTAAAATCCTCCGGAACCCACCGATCCGGCCCGTGCGCGTTTTGCGCCCCAGGGGATGCGGCGGGCCCCTGACGACACCGTCCGCATGGAACTGCCCAAACTCACCCCCGGAAAACGCTTCACCCTGCCCCGCCCTGTGGGCAGCGCCGACTCCCTGCTGCTGGCCCGCCTGGCAGAGCGCGACAAGGCGGGCGGCCGCACCACCGCCATCGTCACGGCCGACGCCACCGATGCGCAGCGGCTCATCGAGGAAATGGCGTTCTTTGCGCCGGGCCTGCGCTGCGCGCTGTTTCCCGACTGGGAAACGCTGCCCTACGACACCTTCTCGCCGCACCAGGACCTGATCAGTGAACGGCTGGCCACGCTGTGGCGCATCAGCCAGGGCGAAGCCGACGTGGTGCTGGTGC
>DAOPUP010000263.1:0-4014 GCA_035350655.1 Acidovorax sp.
CCCTGCTCGGCAATCTGGATGACCCTCGAATCCATCGTGGCCTCCACCGTACCCTCCACCACCAGGGTGTCGCAATCGGTGATCTCAACCCCCTTGAGCTTGATGTTGGGGCCCACAGTGAGCTTGCTGCCACTGTTTTCTGCTGGTGCCTTGGCCGCTGCTGCGGTCACCGTGGCGGCGCTGGTGCTGGCGCTAGTGGGGGCCGCACTGTTCACACTGCTGCTGGGGGTGACCGTTGTGTGGCGGGGCTGAAAGGTTTCGGGTTCGCGTTTGCCAAAAAAGGGGTTCTGCACGGCCATCGGATCTCCTTGAAAAGAAGGGATCGTAGGAGCGCAGGGGCATTTCAACCTGCCGTCTCACGCAAGTTCGGTAACCAAATCGTTCGATGGTTGCATGCACTTGCACCACTTGCATGGGCACACCCGCTGCGGCCGGTTCAGGACACGATGTAGGCTGCGGCGCCCGCCGACATGAGCACGCCGTCGGGCCCGAAAAACTCCATGCGCGTGGTGGCCACGCGCGAGCCCAGGCGCAGCACCTCGGCGCGCAGCTCGAAATGGCTGCCAATGCCAGGCCGCAGATAGTCCACGCGCAAGTCGATGGTGCCCAGCCGGGCAAAGCGGTGCAGGCGCTGCTCGGGCGTCTCGTCCATGTGGCGCGCGCCAATGGCAGCCATCACGGCCAGACCGCCCATGGCATCGAGCCCCGCGCTGATCACACCACCATGAATGCGGTTGTAGGCATAGTGCCCCACCAGCTCGGGCTTCATGTCGATGCGGGCCACCACACGCTCGGGCGCCAGGCTCACCACCTTCAGGCCCAGCACATGGTTGAAAACAATCTTTTCCTCAAAGATGGTTTTCACTCCGGCAATGAACTCCGGCTCAAACTCGACGGGGGGTATCACGGTTTTTGTCATGGGGTCCTTGGGGCAGCAGGTGCGCGGGGCTTGGCGCCCTCATGCACAATGCTACCTTATTAATAGCTATAAACCAATGCGCAATAAGCGCTTGACGCTATTTTCATTCACATCAACGCCCACGATCAGGCACCAGTGCACACGGCCTGAGGCAGCCCTCAGACCGCGCGGACTTCAGCAATTGCTGAAGTCGGGCTTGCGTTTCGCCATGAACGCGCCAAAGGCTTCGCGGGCTGCGGGCTCGCGCAGCATGCGGCCAAAGCTGGCGCCTTCTTCGGCCATCACGGCTTGCACCTGCGGGGCCTGGCCCTTTTTCATGAGGCGTTTGGTTTCGATCAGTGCCGACAGCGGCTTGGCGGCCAGCTTGCGCGCCTGCGTCTGGGCCACGCCATTGCATTCGGTGGGCGGCACCACGCGGTTGACCAGGCCCACTTCCAGCGCCGCCTCGGCCATGAAGGGCTCGCCCAGCAGCAGGGCTTCGGCAGCGCGGTGGTAGCCCATCATTTGCGGCACCAGCAGGCTCGATGCGGCTTCGGGGCACAGGCCCAGGTTGACGAAGGGCATGGAGAACGCTGCGTTGTCGCCCGCATAGACCAGATCACAGTGGAACAGCATGGTGGTGCCAATGCCCACCGCCGGGCCGCACACCGCCGCAATCACCGGCTTGGGAAAAGCCGCCAGGCCGCGCAAGAAGCGGAACACCGGCGAATCCTGGGTAGCGGGCGGCTGCTGCAGAAAGTCGCCAATGTCGTTGCCGGCGCTGAAAACCGCCACATCGCCCTGGAACACCACCGCGCGCACGCTGGCGTCGGCTTCGGCGGCGGCCAGCGCATCGGCCATGGCGGCGTACATGCGGGTGGTGATGGAGTTTTTCTTGTCCACGCGGTTGAAGGTGATGGTGGTCACGCCCGCTTCGGTGTGCACGAGGATGTCTTGGGTGGCTTCGGTCATGGTGGTCATTTTGTGAGGTCTGAGGGGGACGTGATGACAGGCAGGGCCTTGTTGCGGCAAGGTGGCCCGCCCTTCATTCCTTGTAATAAACGATCTGGTGGCTGGTGGCCAGCATGGTGCCCGCCTCGTTCCACAGCTGCACGGTCTGGTCAAAAAACCCGTTGCGAAACTCTTGCCCGCGCGCCTGACCCAGCAGGTAGCCCATGCCGGTCTCCTGCAACTGTGCCGCACTCGCATGGAAATACACCGTGATCGACACGGTGCCCGCAGGCACCCGGTGCGCGCGGCGCAACCAGACGCGGGGAAAGAACACGTCGGCCAGCGCCGCCAGCGCGCAAAAATCGAGCGGGCGCGGGGGCGCATCGCGCATCCACAGCTGGGTCAGGCTGTGGTCGCCGCTGCCGTCCCAGGCGCGCGGCAGCGTCCCGGTCACGGGCCGCATCTCGTAGCGGCTGAGCCACTCCGAGCCAAACCCCGGGGGAATGGCGGGCAGATCGGCCGGCTGCGGCACGCCGGGCATGGGCACGTCGCCCGCGCTCCAGGTATCGCGGCGCACGGCCGTCACTGCGGTGGCCGTGGTGGTGACCACCTGGGCGCCCTCGGCGTCGGCCTGCAGGATCGACAGCGTCCAGTGTTGGGTTGAGCGGTTGGTGCGCACCGGCGTTGCCTGCACCGTGAAAGGCCCGGCCACCAGGGCGCCCGCATAGTTGACGGTGAGCGACAGCGGATCACCCAGGCGCTGGGGGTGCTGCATCACGGCCTGCAGCAGCGTGGCCGCCGTCACCCCGCCAAAGGGGCCCACCATGTTCCAGTAACCGGGATGGGTCTGGCCCGTGTACTGGCCGGGCGACGAAGACGTCAGCGCAAGCGCCTCGTCCAATGGATGGATGGATGAAGTCATGCCGCAAGTGTGCCGCGAAATGGGGCGCTAAAGCGTCGTACCGGCGACTGGTGTGCCCACCACCGCACCGCCACCCAGCTGGGCCAGCGCCGCCACCGCGCGCGGCCACAGGCTCTGGCGGAACTGGTCGCGAAAAAACCCGAAATGCCCGATGCGCCGCACTTTGAGCTCTGCCGGGGAGATGCTCTCCACCCGGCGCTCGGTGTTGGCATACAGGTTGACGAGGTTGTGCGTGCCGCGCAGCGTCATCAGCTCATCGTCGGCCATCGACAAGGCCAGCACCGGAAACCGCACCGCGCCATAGCTCTGTGCCACGGCAGCCCCCTCGGCCCCCACGCTGTAGGTCGGGTGCAGGCACCAGCGGCGCCACTGCAGGATCACCCCGGACGGCAGGTCGCCCACCTTCTTGAGCGCGCGCCCCGGAAAGTACCCGCACAGCCGCGTGGCCAGCGGCACCAGCACCCACCAGAAATACGGAACGACGCGCCGGAGCTTCGGCGCGTTATCGCGCCAGTAGCCACTGCCCGCCGCCACGCTGAGCAGGCCATCGACCTGCCCGGGCTTCCTGAGCAGGCCCGGCAGTTGCGCGCCCAGGCTGTGGCCCAGCAGGTACAAGGGCTGCATGGGCAGCGCGGCCTTGGCCGCAGAGATCACCGCCTCGTAGTCCTGCGCCCAGTCAAACAGATCGGCCTTCACATCGCGCATGGCCCCGTGCAGCGAATCGCCATGGCCCCGGTAGTCAAACGTGGTGACCCGAAACCCCTGCTGCGCCATCCAGCGCGCAAAGGCCTCGTAAAACGACTGCCGCACGCCCATGGCCCCGCCAATGACGACACTGGCACGCGCAGCGCCCGCGGGCTCGTACACGCGCAGTGCCAGGACTACGGCGCCGTTCACCTGCAAGGTTTGCTTGTTCATGTCTGTCTCCTGGCTCAACACCGATCTGTGCCGGTTTGAAATGAAAACGCCTGCCACGCCCCGAAACAGGGCTTCGACAGGCTCAGTCGGAACGGTGGCGGAGGCAGCGCCCTGGCGTCGACAAGCTCAGCCCGAACAGTCGGGGGCGCACTGAGCTGCCAAACCCGACCTGCCTATCCCTGCTCATGCCCCCAAACCCCGCCCTCAAGGGCGTAGCGAGCGGGATGAGCTGCTAGGCGGACGGAGCGGAGCCACCGGAACGTACTTGCGGTACGTGAGGATGGCGAGCACCGCCCAACGACGCAGATCGCCCGCTCGGTAGCCA
>DAOPUP010000264.1:0-3993 GCA_035350655.1 Acidovorax sp.
TGGCGGCCAACGACCGCGCCCTCACGCGCCGCATTGGCGCGCATTTGGCCAGCTCTGGTGTGGCGGTGCGCGATGAAAACGGCTGGACGCTGTCCACCACCCGGGCGGCCGCGCAGCTGATGGCCGCGCTCAAGGCCTCGGCCTGGAATGCATCGGCCGATGAGGTGCTGGACTGGCTCAAGCACGCGCCGGCGATCGAGCCCACGGTGCTCAATGCCCTGGAGCGTGCATTGCGCAAGGCCACGGTGGCTACCTGGTCGGGCGCTGCAGGGCGGAGCTGGTCGGACCAGCCTGCGCTGGCGGCCTGTGTGGCGCTGGCGCAGGACTGGCGCGAGGGCCTGCGCGCGCCACGCCCGCTGGCGCAGTGGCTGCAGGCCCTGCGCTCCCTGCTGGTGGCCAGTGGCCAATGGCCGGGGCTCGAAACGGACGCCGCAGGCGCCCGCGTGCTGGCGGCGCTGCGCTTGCAGACCGGCCAGGAGGCCGAACTCGAGGGCTGGGACAGCGCGGGCCGCAGCATGGCCCTGGCCGAGTTCACGCGCTGGGCCAACGAGGTGCTGGAAGCCGCGCGCTATGTGCCCCGCGAAGCGGGCGATGCGCCCGTGGTCGTTGTGCCCCTGCCCCAGTTGCTGGCCCGGCCCTTTGCCGCCTTGGTGCTGCCCGGCTGCGATGAAAAGCGCCTGCAGCCTTCGCCCGAACCGGTGGGCGACTGGACGCAGGCGCAGCGCCAGGTCTGGGGCCTGCCTACGCGCGAATCGTTGGAAGTGGCCCAGCGCGCCGCCTGGCAACACGCGCTGCAGACACCTGCGGTGGATGTGCTCTGGCGCACAGGCGACGAAGGCGGCGAGCCATTGTTGGCCAGTGCCTTGGTGCTGGCGCTGCACCTTGACGGCGGAGCAACCAAAGGTGCCGACGACCGCAGCCAGCGCAGCGTGGCGGCCAACCCCACGGCGCGGCCCCTGCCCGATGGGCGGGCGCTGCCGGTGGTACGCCTGTCGTCGACCGCGTACTCCGACCTGCGCCATTGCCCCTACCGCTTCTTTGCGCTGCGACAGCTGGGCCTGCAGGAAGCCGACGAACTGGCCGCAGAGGTGGACAAACGCGACTTTGGCAACTGGCTGCACGCGGTGCTGCAGCATTTTCATGAGGTGTTGCGGGCCGACCCCGCAGACGACGCGGCCACCCGCGTGGCCCGCATGGACAGCGCCGCGCAGGCCGTCACGCAGCAGCAAGGCCTGGATGAGGGCGACTTTCTGCCATTTGCTGCCGGCTGGCCGCAGGTGCGCGATGGTTATTTGCGCTGGCTTGCGCAGCATGAGCAGGCGGGCGGGCAGTTCCGGCAGGCCGAGGTCAAAACCAGCCAGCCGCTTGGGGCCTTGCAGTTGGTGGGCACCATCGATCGCATCGACGCTGTCTCATCCACGGGCGAGCCCACGCCGCTGGTCATCGACTACAAGACCGAAAACATCGGCACGACCACTGCCCGCATCAAAGCCGGTGCCGAAGACACCCAGCTTGCGTTCTACGCCGCCTTGCTGAGCCACGACACCTTGCGCGCCGCCTACGTGAACGTGGGTGAGCGCGGCGAGACGCAATTGCACGAACAGGAAGAGGTGGTGCACCTGCGTGACTTGCTGGTTGAAGGCATCCAGCATGACTTTGCCCGCATTGCCGCAGGCGCACCGCTGCCCGCACTGGGCGAGGGTGCTGTGTGCGATTACTGCGCCGCACGCGGGCTGTGCCGAAAAGATTTCTGGAATGACTGAGGCCCCGCCGGTGACCGAACACGCCCCCACGACTGCGGCCTACGAACACAACGGCCACCCCGTTTCGCGCGAGGCCTTTTACGCCATCGCCTGCGACCCCGCGCGCAGCGTGGCCGTGGAGGCCTGCGCGGGCGCGGGCAAGACCTGGATGCTGGTCTCGCGCATGCTGCGCGCCTTGCTCGACGGCGCCGCGCCGCACGAGATCCTGGCCATCACTTTCACCAAGAAGGCGGCGGGCGAAATGCGCCAGCGTCTGCAGGAATGGCTTGAAGCCTTTGCCCTGGCCCCCTTGGACGACCTGACCCGCGAGCTGGTTGCCAGGGGCATCCGCCCCGAGCGCGCAGTAGATCAGCGCGAGGCGCTGCAAAACCTCTACCGCCAAATGCTGGCCAGCGGCCGCCCGGTGCAGATCCGCACCTTCCACAGCTGGTTTGCCGCGTTGCTCGGCACGGCGCCGCTGGCGCTGCTGCAGGCGCAGGGGCTGCCTTCCCACTTCGAACTGCTCGAAGACGATGCCGAGGCCGTGCGCGAGGTGTGGGGGCCGTTCCTGCACACCGTGGCCGCAAGCAGCGGCCTGCGGGCCGACTACGAGGCCGTGGTGGCCCGCCATGGCCGCTCGCAAACGCACAAGGCGCTGGCGGCGGCGCTGGCCAAGCGGGTCGAATTCGACCTGGCCGATGCGGCGGGCGTGGTCGATGCTTCGGTGCCGCCGTTTCAGCTGCAGTACCCGGAGCTGGCCGGTTTGAATGAACCCGCCGATGCGCTGCAGGGCGACGCCTGCCGCCAACGCTGGCTGGCCCGCGCCAAGGCGCTGGGAGCCGAGGCCAACAAGACACCGCAAAAGGCGGCCGACGCCCTCATCGATGCGCTGGCCTGTGACGACCTCAACCAGCGTCTTGACCTGCTGCGCCGTGCCCTGTTCGTGGCCAAGGAAGACCGGCTCTCGAAGAACCTCGAAAAGTTTGCCGCCGCGCAGGAGGCCGAGCCTGAGCTGCAGCGCCTGCTCACCGCGCGCCGCCAGCACGACGCCTGGCAGCACCAGCAGCGCATGGCTCGCCTGGCGCGCTGCCTGATTGCAGAGTTTGCCGCCGTCAAGCAGCAGCATGGCTGGGTGGACATGAACGACGTGGAGCGCACGGCGCTGGTCATGCTGGCCGACCCGATCCTCTCGGGCTGGGTGCAGGAGCGGCTGGACGCGCGCATCCGCCACCTGCTGGTGGACGAATTTCAAGATACCAACCCGCTGCAGTGGCAGGCGCTGCATGCCTGGCTGTCGGGCTACGCGGGCTCTGGCGGCGGGGCTGCGGCACCCAGCGTGTTCATCGTGGGCGACCCCAAGCAGAGCATCTACCGCTTTCGCCGCGCCGAGCCGCAGGTGTTCATCGCCGCGCAGGCCTTTGTGCGCGACGGCCTGGGGGGCGACCTGCTCAGCTGCGACCACACCCGCCGCAACGCCCAGGGCGTGATCGCCGCCGTGAACCATGTCATGGGCAGCGCCCAGGCGCAGCACGAAACCAGCGGCTTTCGCGACCACACCACTGAATCGAAAGACCCCGGTGTGCTGCTGCGCCTGCCGGCCATCCTGCCGCCCGATGCCGACGGCGGCGCGGGCGCCGACCCGTTCGCCTGGCGCGACAGCCTGACCGAGCCGCGCCACGAGGCCGAAGAAACCCAGCGCATGCGTGAATGCACGCAGGCCGCCGCCTGGGTGGCGGCGCAGATTGACGCAGGCACGCCAGCCAACGAAGTGCTCGTGCTGGCGCGCAAGCGCGACCGGCTCGCCGCCATGCAGGACGCCTTGCGCGCCCTGCACCTGCCCTGCGTGCAGCCCGAAAAGGCCGACCTGTTCGACGCGCCCGAGGTGCAGGATGTGGTGGCGCTGCTCGATGCGCTGGTGTCCACCGGGCATGACCTGGCCCTGGCGCGCGCGCTCAAGTCGCCGCTGTTCGGCCTGGGCGACGATGCCCTGGTGGCCCTGGCCGTGCTGCGCCGCCAGCCCGAGCAGGCGGGCTGCAGCTGGTTTGATTTGCTGCAAAAAAGTGAGCTACTACCGATTGATTTGCAAGGGCTAGGGCCCATTCTTACCCAGTACAAGGTCTGGGTGGACGCCTTGCCGCCGCACGATGCGCTGCACGCCATCTACCAGCACGGCGACGTTCCGGCCCGCTTTGCCGCCGCAGCCCCGGCCGCGCAGCGCATGGCGGTGCTGGCCAATCTGCGCGGCCGGGGC
>DAOPUP010000265.1:0-3982 GCA_035350655.1 Acidovorax sp.
GCGCCGCAGCCGTAATGCAGGGTGTGGGTGAGCACATGGATCTTGGCATCGCGCCAATCGACCATCTGGCCGTCCATCCAGATCTTGCCGTCACGGTCGGCCATCGAGGGAACTACGGGGCTCATGGGTGTCCTTTGGGTTGCTGGGATGTCGCAAAAAGCCGATTTTACGGGGCCGCAGACCCCGCGTTGTCGGCGGGCACTTCAGCGGGTGCTGCAGGGCGCTCCAGCGCCCATTTCACGAGCTTGCCGCCCTGGAACTCGCAGGTCACATGCGATTGGGTGCCGTCGGTCCAGCGGTAGACCTCGGGCTGTTCGTTCTCGGGCGACTGCAGCGCCCCCAGCGAACGCGTCATGGCCACCACATGCATCAGCGTCACCCCCGCCTGCAGCTTGGCATTGAGCATGACGGCGCTGCCCACGTAACCCACCGGACGATCGGCCGCCTTGCGCAGCACATTCATGAGCCGCGTGAAATGCAGCAGGGCCCACATGAGCACCCCCCCGCCGACGGCCGCAACACCCATCCAGCCATAGGACCGAAAGCCCATCACGACCACCACCACCAGCCCCACGGGCACCAGGATATTTCGAAAATTCATGGTCCCATTGTCTTACGACGGCACCCACCCAACCCTGTGGGGAGTGCGTATGCACCTGTCAAGCGATGCCGCGCACCACATTCATGGCCTCTTCCACCCGCTCCACCGCGTGGATGGTCAGACCCTCGATCGGTTTTTTGGGGGCATTGGCCTTGGGCACCACCGCCACGCTGAAGCCCAGCTTGGCCGCCTCGCGCAGGCGCTCCTGACCGCGGGGCGCTGGACGCACCTCGCCCGCCAGTCCGACCTCGCCGAAGGCGATGAACCCCTGCGGCAGGGCCTTGCCGCGCAGGCTGGAGGTGATGGCCAGCATCACGGCCAGATCGGCAGCCGGCTCGCTGATGCGCACGCCACCCACGGCGTTCACAAACACGTCCTGGTCCATGCAGGCCACGCCCGCGTGGCGGTGCAGCACGGCCAGCAACATGGCCAGGCGATCCTTGTCCAGACCCACGGAGAGGCGCCGCGGGCTGGGCCCGCCGCTGTCCACCAGGGCCTGAATCTCCACCAGCAAAGGCCGGGTGCCTTCGAGCGTTACCATCACGCAGCTGCCCGGCACCGGCTCACTGTGCTGGCTCAGAAAGATGGCGCTGGGGTTGCTGACCCCCTTGAGGCCCTTTTCGGTCATGGCGAACACGCCGATTTCGTTGACCGCGCCAAAGCGGTTCTTGATGGCGCGCACCAGGCGGAACTGGCTGTGCGTGTCGCCTTCGAAATACAGCACCGTGTCCACCATGTGCTCCAGCACGCGGGGCCCGGCCAGCGCGCCCTCCTTGGTCACATGGCCCACCAGCACAATCGCCACGCCCGAAGCCTTGGCACAGCGCGTAAGGTGCGCGGCGCACTCGCGCACCTGGGCCACCGAACCGGGCGCCGACGTGAGCTGGTCGGAATACACCGTCTGGATCGAGTCGATCACTGCCACCGCCGGTTGCATGGACTCGATCGTGGCCAGGATCTTTTCGAGCTGGATCTCGGCCAGCACATTGACCTGGCTGTGGTCCAGCCCCAGCCGGCGCGAACGCAGCGCCACCTGGGCGCCGCTTTCCTCGCCTGTGACATACAGGGTGGGCAGGCCGGCGCGCTGCAGCGCATCCAGCGCCTGCAGCAGCAGCGTGGACTTGCCGATGCCCGGGTCACCCCCGATCAGCACCACGCCCCCTTCGACGATGCCCCCGCCCAGCACGCGGTCCAGCTCATCGATACCGCTGGGCGTGCGCGCGATGTCGGTCGCCTCGATGGCCGCCAGCGGCATGACGGCCTGCGCCTGCGCCAGGCCGGCGAACTGCGTGCCGCTGTAGCGGTTTTTGCCGGGCCCCGCCTCCGCCACCGATTCGATCAGCGTGTTCCAGGCGTTGCACGACGGGCATTTGCCCAGCCATCGCGGGCTGGTGCCGCCACATTCGGTGCAGGTGAAAAGGGTTTTGTCTTTGGCCATGGGTGCGGTGTGGGGCGAAGCGGCTGGCCACTATAGCGGTCACCAGAGCATGCACCTGCGGGGGGTGAGTTTGGCCGCGCAAAAGGCCAGACGCCAACACCCGCCGGCCAGACCCCGTACGATGGCGGTCACGGTCCGCAAAAAACCTCACCGCATGCCACACCCCGAGAATACGGGTGCCATGCGGGCGGGTTACCGAGTTGTCTGCCACCCTCTTCCCATCGCCACGCCACCATGCCTGCACCCACGCTGTACCTCGCTCCCGGCACCTGCGCCCTGGCCGTCCACATTGCCTTGCACGAGGCGCAAGCGGGCCACGCGCTGGTGCGCATTGACTTTGCCGCACAGCAGCAACGCAGCCCCGAGTACCTGGCCATCAACCCCAAAGGCCGCGTGCCTGCCCTGGTGACCGAACACGGCGTGCTGACCGAAACCCCGGCCCTGCTGGCTTATGTGGCCCAGCGCTACGCACAGGCGCAGCTGGCGCCACTGGACCCGTTTGCCTTTGCGCGCATGCAGGAGTTCAACAGCTACCTGGCCTCCACCGTGCATGTGGCCCACGCCCACCGCCCCCGGGCCAACCGCTGGGCCGACGACGCCCACGCCATCGAGGCCATGCAGCGCAAGGTGCCGCAGAACATGGCGGAGTGCTTTGGCGTGATCGAGCACCACTACCTGCAAGGCCCCTGGGTGCTGGGGGAGCAATATTCCGTCTCCGACGCCTACCTGTACACCGTGTCCAGCTGGCTGGCCAGCGACGGCGTCGATGTGGCGCAGTTCCCCAAGGTGGCCGACCACCGGCGCCGCATGGCCGAGCGGCCGGCTGTGCAACGTGCGCTGGCATGAGCGGACGCTGCGGATGATCGGACCCGGGGCGGGAAGCGCCCGCAAAAAAGCCCCGGCGCCTGGAGAGCGCCGGGGCTTTTGACGTTACATGCCTGGTCAGTTGACCTTGAGCGCGCGCCAGTCGATGCGGTTGTCCGCGCGGTGCGGCAGGTCCACCTTCTGGGTGGCCGCCCAGGGGATGACCTGGTTGTACAGCGGGATGTGCGAAATCAGCTCGTGGTCCTGCACCAGGGCCTTTTCGATCAAACCGTTGCGCGTGACCGGATCGGTTTCCTTCTTGATGCGCTCGATCAGGGCATCCTGCTGCGGGTTGCTGAAACGGCCCAGGTTGAAGTTGCCATCGCCGCCCGCGCCTGGCGAGCGGATCAGCGACTGCAGCGAATAGAACGCATCAAAGGTCGGCACGCCCCAGCCCAGCAGGTAGATGCTGGCCTCGTTGCGCTGGATCATCGGGAAATAGGTGGCAAACGGCAACGAGCGCAGCTTGGCCTTCACGCCCACCTTGGCCCATTGCGCCGTGATGGCCTGGCACAGCTGCTCGTCGTTGATGTAGCGGCCGGCGCTGCAGGCAAAGTCCACCTCGAAGCCGTTGGGGTAACCCGCATCGGCCAGCAGCTTTTGCGCCGCCTTGACATCAAAGGGCCAGCGCACATCGGCCTTGGGCGTCCAGCCGTTGACCTGGTGGGCAATCAGTGCGCCCGTGGGTTGGGCCAGGCCGCGCAGCACCACGCGCTGGATGGCGTTGACGTCGATCGCCTGGTACAGCGCCTTGCGCACGCGCAGATCCTTGAGCGGGTTCTTGCCCTTGACGTCCGAGCCCGGCAATTCGTCGCGGAACTGGTCCAGACCGAGAAAGATGGTGCGGTATTCAGCACCCTCGAGCACCTTCAGGCCCTGCGTCTGGCGCACCCGTGCCAGGTCCTGCAGGCTGGGGTCGATGATGAAATCAATCTCGCCCGACAGCAGCGCCGCCGTGCGCGTGGCGTCGGACTTGATCGGGGTGTAGACCACCTCGGTCACGTTGGTGGCGAACTTGCCCTTACCCCACCAGTGCGGGTTGGGCTCCAGCACCACGCGCTGGTCGGGCGTCCACGACT
>DAOPUP010000266.1:0-3965 GCA_035350655.1 Acidovorax sp.
TCGCGGGTGCGTTCGGTCACGCTGACCAGCATGATGTTCATGATGCCGATGCCACCCACCAGCAGGCTCACCGCCGCCACCGCGCCCAGCAGCATGGTCAGCACCTTGGTGGTGCCCGACAGCGTGTCGGCCAGCTGCTTGGTGTCAAGCACATTGAAGTTGTCTTCATCGGTGTCGGACAGCTTGCGCAGCTCGCGCAGCAGCTGCGTCAGGCTGGCCTTCACGCGCTCGGGGTCGCTGCCGTCCTGCATGGACACCAGCAGGGTGTTGACGCGGGTGTTGCCGGTCACGCGGCGCTGCAGCGTGCGCAGGGGCACCACCACGGTGTCGTCCTGGTCGTTGCCAAAGGCACCCTGCCCCTTGGAAGCCAGCACGCCCACCACCTCGCACGAAAACGCCTTCACCCGCAACTGCTCGCCTACGGCGTCGCGCGTGCCATAGAGTTCGCGGCGCACGGTCTCGCCTATCAGGCACACGGCGGCACCGGCGCGCAGTTCGGCGTCCGAGAACACCCGCCCGGTGCGCACGGCCCAGTTGCCCGTCTGCAGCCAAGCATTGGTGCTGCCAATGATGCTGGTGGTCCAGTTGCGCCCGCCGGCCACCACGGTGGCGCTGGCCCGCGCCTCGGGCGCCACGGCCAGAATGCCGCCGATCTGCTGGGCGATGGCGTCGGCATCGGTGTCCTTGAACGCAGGGGCGCCCGAGCCGCCGCCCGGTCCCATGCGCTGGCCGGGGCGCACCTGCAGCAGGTTGGTGCCCAGGCCCGAGATCTGGTTTTGCACCGCCAGGGTGGCGCCATTGCCCAGCGTGACCATGGTGATGACGGCGCTGACGCCGATCACGATGCCCAGGATGGTGAGGAACGAGCGCATCAGGTTGCGCCGGATCGAGCGCAAGGCCAGCAAAAGGGTATTGAGCAGCATCAGGAAACCTCGGGCGCAGAAACGGCAGACAAGGCCGGCGCTGGGGCGTGCAAGCCGGCGGGGTGCGTATTGGGCGCGTCGCTGTCCACCTTGCCATCGACAAAGCGCACGATGCGCCGCGCGTAGGCGGCCATGTCGTGCTCGTGGGTGACCATCAGCACGGTGATGCCCTGGTCGGCATTGAGCCGCCACAAGAGCTCCATGATTTCCTTGCTGCGCTGGGTGTCGAGGTTGCCGGTGGGCTCGTCGGCCAGCAGCACGGACGGCTCGGTCACGATGGCCCGGGCGATGGCCACGCGCTGCTGCTGGCCGCCCGAGAGCTCAGCCGGCGTGTGGTGCTCCCAGCCGCCCAGGCCCACGGACTGCAAGGTCTGGGTCGCGGCGATGCGCCGCACGCTGGCACCGTCGCCGCGGTAGAGCAGCGGCAGCTCGACGTTCTCCTGCGCCGAGGTGCGCGCCAGCAGGTTGAAGCCCTGGAACACAAAGCCAAAGTACTGTCGGCGCAGGCGTGCGCGCTCGTCCCGCGAGAGCGACTCCACATGCACGCCCTTGAACAGGTACTCACCGGCGGTGGGCCGGTCCAGGCAACCCAGGGTGTTCATGGCGGTGGACTTGCCGGAACCACTGGGGCCCATGATGGCCACGAAGTCGCCCTGCGTGATGTCCAAGTCCACACCCTTGAGCGCCTGAAACGCCAGCGCGCCCTCGCCGTACACCTTGGTCACGCCGCGCAGGCGGATGAGGGGCGGGGCCTCACTCATGGCGCCGCTCCGGCAGCGCGCTGGTCGGTGATGACGGCCATGCCCTCGGCCAGGCCTGCGCCGCTGACCTCGGTGCGGCGGCCATCGCTGATGCCCACCTGCACCGTCACGGCGTGCGCAGCACCGTCCTGGAGCACCCATACCTGGCGCGCCCGGCCCGCACCGTAGGCCGCTTCACCGCTGCCGCCCGCCCGGCGCGCGCCCGAGCGCGGCATGCGCGGCATCAGCTGCGACATGATGCCGCCACCCGACGACGCCGATTGGGCCGCCGCCCCTGCCGCGCCACCGGCAGCAATGGCCGGGGTGAACCGCAGCGCCGTGTTGGGCACCAGCAGCACATCGTTGCGCTCGGTGGAGGTGATGGTGGCCGCCGCCGTCATGCCGGGGCGCAGGCTCAGGTCGGAGTTGTCCACCTCCAGCCAGGTGATGTAGGTGACCACGTTGTCGGTCTTGGTGGAGCCAAACGACACCCGCGTGACCCGGGCCGGATAACGGCGCGTGGGATAGGCGCTGACGGTGAAGCTGGCCTTCTGGTCGAGTTTCACCGAGCCCACATCGGCTTCGTCCACGTTCACATCCAGCCGCAGCCGCGTGAGGTCTTCGGCCAGCGTGAACAGCGTCACGGCCTGCAGTGAAGCAGCCACGGCGTTGCCGGGTTCGACCGTGCGGGTCAGCACCACGCCATCGATGGGCGAACGGATCGACGCCTTGGACAGGTTGGTGACATCGGTAGACAGCGCCGCCCGGGCGTCGTCCACCGCAGCGCGGGCACTGGCCTCATCTGCCCGGGCACGGTCGAGCGTGGCCTGGCCGCTGTCGAGCTCGGCGGCCGATGGCACCTTGCCGCCCGACAGGCGCGCCACTTCTTGCAGCCGACCAAAGCCGGCCAGCGCCTCTTTGGTGGTGGCAGCCGCCTGCGCCAGCCGCGCCTGCGCCGCCGCCAGCGAGGCGCGCGAACGCAGCACCTGCGCATCGAGCTTGGCGGTGTCGAGCTCGACCAGCACCTGCCCTTTCTTGACCTTGTCGTTCACGTCCACCCGCACGTTTTTGACCGTGCCCGACAGCTCGCTGCCAATGGTGACCGCCCGCGTGGGCTGCAAGGTGCCGTTGGCCGACACGTTGAGCGTGAGGTTGCCCCGGCGCACCGCCTCGGTCACATACACCGGGGCAGCGCTGGCGCGCTGCTGGCTTTGCCAGTAATAAATGCCGCCGCCTGCCAGCGCCAGCACTGCCACGCCCAGCCACAGGGTGGAGCGCTGCCACCAGCGGTGCGGCTTGCCCCCACCGATCAGCGCTTGCAGGTCGGCGGCGGCGGTGGACGGGCTGGCGGCAGGGGTGTTTTTTTCAGGAGAAGTCATGGCCATCGGATTCGGTAGGGGGTTGGGGGCGCTCAGGGGGCAGGCGCGGGCCACTGCGGGGCTATTGCGGGGCTACTGCCAGCCGCCGCCCAGCGCCTTGTACAGCCGCACATGGTCGGCCGAAACGCTGGCCACGGTGGTGGCCACGCTGTCCTGGGTGGACAGCAGCGTGCGCTGGGTTTCCAGCACCGACTGGAAATCGATCAGGCCGCTGCGGTAGCGCTGCTGGGCCAGCAAGGCCGCATTGCTTGCTGCATCGGCAGCCGCCTGCAGCCGCACCAGGCGCTCGCGATTGCCGCGCAGGGCGACCAGGGCATCTTCCACATCCTTGAGCGCCGTGAGCACCGAGGCCTCGTAGGCCACACGGGCCTGCGCCAGTGCCGCCTCCTGCACGCGCACCTGGGCACGCGCCGCGCCGCCATCGAACACCGGCAGCGACACGCTCGCCAGCATGGCGCTGGCAATCGCGCCGCCGTTGGTGAGCGCACCCAGCGTGAGGGCGCGCAGGCCCAGATTGCCCGAGATACGGAAGTCGGGGTAGCGCGCGGCATCGGCCTGCGACACCCGGGCCAGCGCAGCGGCAATGCGCTGCTCCGCCGCGCGCACGTCGGGCCGCTGGCGCAATGTTTCTGCAGGAATGGCCAGCGCCAGGTCTGGCGCGGGCTGCGGCACGGCCACCGCGTCGGCCAGCTGCGCATCGAGCGCCAGCGGGGCCTGCCCGGTCAGCACGGCCAGGCTGTGGCGCGACTGGGCCAGGCTCGACTCGAGCGCCGGAATCTGCGCGGCGGTCTGCTCGGCCGCCGCACGGGCCTGCTCGGCCACGAGCGAGGTGGTGAGACCGGCCTGCAGCCGCCACTGGGTGATCTGCAGGGTTTCCTGCTGGCTGGCCAGGTTGCTGCGCGCAATGGCCAGCCGCTGCTGCA
>DAOPUP010000267.1:0-3963 GCA_035350655.1 Acidovorax sp.
GACACGGCAAACGCCACGGACGAGTTCTTGAAGATGTTCATCGTCTCGCTGGTCAACGGGGGAATGATGATGCGAAACGCCATGGGCAGCAGCACATAGCGGTAGGTCTGGAACGTGGTAAAACCCACGGCCAGACCCGCGTAGCGCTGGCCACGCGGCAGCGCCTGGATGCCCGAGCGCACCTGCTCGGCGATCCGCGCCGAGGTAAACAGACCCAGCGCCAGCACCACCAGCACAAAGCCCGGCACGGCCTGCATGGCCGGGAACATGGTGGGCACCACGTGGTACCACAAAAAAATCTGCACCAGCAACGGAATGTTGCGGAACAGCTCCACCCAGGCATTGCCCAGCCGCACCACGACCGGCCGGCCCTGCAGCGTGCGCAACGTGCCAATGACCGAGCCCAGCACCAGCGCCAGCACCAGCGCCGACAGCGAAACCGACACGGTCCAGCCCCATGCCGAGAGCATCCAGTCCAGGTAGGTGATGTCGCCGCCCTTGCCAAAGCAGCCCTGCACCACCTCTTTGTCCATGGTGTCCTGGCAGAACACCTGCCAATCCCAACTCATAGGAGTACCTCCGTTTTCTGTGTGGAGCCGGACGGCGCACTGCGCGTCCAACAAAAAAGCCCCCCCGAACGCATGGCTCGAAGGGGCGTGGTCCTGCGCCAGTTACTTCTTGGCGTAGTCTTCCATGGGCTTGTCGTTGGGGTTGGCCCAGGCCGCCTTGGTGGCGTCAGACAATGGCAGGCCGATCTTGGTGTTGGTGGGCGGCACGGGCTGCAGGAACCACTTGTCGTACAGCTTGGCCAGCGAGCCGTCGGCGATCTGGCGCTTGATGGAGTCGTCCACTGCCTTCTTGAAGGCCGGGTCGTCCTTGCGCAGCATGCAGGCAATCGGCTCGACCGACAGCACTTCGCCCACGATCTTGAAGTCGGCCGGGTTCTTGGACTTGGAGATGTTGGCGGCCAGGATGGAGCCGTCCATCACGAAGGCATCGGCACGGCCCGTTTCCAGCAGCAGGAAGCTGTCTGCGTGGTCCTTGCCATAGACCTCCTTGAAGTCGATGCCGCCGGCGCGCTCGTTCTTGCGCAGGGTCTGCACCGAGGTGGTGCCCGTGGTGGTGGCCACACTCTTGCCGTTCAGGTCCTTGATCGAGCTGATGCCCGAGTTGGCCTTGACGGCGATGCGCACTTCTTCCACGTAGGTGGTCACGGCAAAGGCCACGTCCTTCTGGCGCGTGGCGTTGTTGGTGGTGGAGCCGCACTCCAGGTCCACCGTGCCATTGGTCACCAGCGGGATGCGGTTCTGCGAGGTCACGGGCTGGTACTTGGTTTCCAGCGCGGTCAGGCCCAGCTGCTTGCGCAAGTCGGAGATGATGCGTTCGGCCATCTCGGTATGAAAGCCGACGTACTTGCCATTGCCCAGCGTGTACGACAAGCCCGAGGATTCACGCACGCCCAGCGTGATGCTGCCCGATGCCTTCATCTTGGCCAGGGTGTCGTTGGCCTGCGCGAAAGCGCTACCAGCCGCCAGTGCGACCACGGCCATCGCGAAAATGTGTTTCTTCATATCTCTCTCCTTGTGTCATGCAATGAAGGAATTCCAAAGACTGGTGCCCACCCGCATTGTGAGCGGGCGGCACCGTCCGGAACATCGGGTTTACCTGCCATGCCGGTCAGAACGCCACCAGTTCGATAGGGTACTTCAAGAAGTCGCGCCCCCAGTCGCCGACCGGCAGGTTCGACCCAATATGGCGGGACCGAAGGGGTTGTGCGGGCCACTGGCCATGCGCTGCTCCTGTCAATACTTGAAATGGAACTTACAAACTTCGTGCCACCACGCAGCGCTGTCGCAGCGGCTGCGGCCTGGGTTACCCGGGGTGGGCCGTCGACACGGCGGTCAGCCCCGAGTCTGTGCAAGACCGAACGCCCCAACCCGTTGCCCACGGCATCCGATTCACCCCTGGCTTGGCCCCAGCCCCTGCAGATAGGTCCAAAGTGCTTGCGCCGTGCCTTTCGGTGCCTCCTTGGCGCTGGGCCTCTCGCGGTAGGCGCGCACATCCATCACGATCCGCAGGCCTGCCTGGTCCAGCGGTTCTGCGCTCACCAGCTTGCGTGCACGCACATCCTTCTTGACGGCGCTGTGCGGGAGAAATGCCACGCCGTGGCCCTCCAGTGCCATGGCCTTGAGGCCTTCGGCCATGTCGGTTTCATAGACCCGCTCCAGATGGATGGCCGTGCCCGATTCCTTGAGGATGAGCTCGGTCATGCGCCCCAGATAGGCCCCTGGCGCGTAGCCCAAGTACGGCAGCGGCTGGCCGGCACGGCCGGGCAAACGAAACAGGGGCTGCCCTTCGGCATCGGCCTTGCTGTAAGGGGACAACACCTCCTGGCCCAGACTCACCATCTCATAGCGATCGGTGTCCAGCTGAAAGGGTTGCGAAGGGTGATGGTAGGCGATCATCAAGTCGCAACCCCCCTCCACCAGGCGCATCACCGCATCGTGCACATTCAGCGCAATCAGGCGGCTTTTGAAGGGACCGAACTTTTCGTGCAGGCTGGAGACCCAGGCCGGAAAAAACGTGAAGGCCAGCGTGTGCGGCACCGCAAACTCGATCATATCGCGGCTGGCGCTGGTGTGTGCCCGCAGCATGGCGCGCGTGTTCTGCAGGGCCTGCAGCATTTCCAGCGCCTGGTCGTACAGCGTCTTGCCGGCCGGTGTCAGGCGCGTGGGGTACGAGCTGCGATCGACCAGATCGCTTCCTGCCCAGGCCTCCAGCGCCTGGATGCGGCGCGAAAAGGCCGGTTGCGTCACATGCCTCAACTGGGCGGAACGGCTGAAGCTGCGCGTCTCTGCCAGGCTGACAAAATCTTCAAGCCACTTGGTTTCCATCGCTGCATTATCCGCGCGCGCAGGCGCTCCCCCCGGGCCGCCCGGCGCGGCGCATGCAGAGCCGCAGTCCATAATATGCAGGCGCACACAGCGCACCCCCGTCCAGGCCCCTGGTGCACAACACTGCCGGGCAGAGCGACAGCATTCGCCATGTTTGTTCCCCTGAACCCCTGCCCCCATGCCCCCCTCCTCCCCTTACGGGCCGACGGATTGTGCCTCTGCGTACCCGGCGCCTGAAGACAATACCCCACGCTCGCTGCGCATCGAAGACTGGCTCACGGTGATCGTGATGGCGGCGCTGGCCCTCATCACCTTCGCCAATGTGCTGGTGCGTTACTTCACCAATTCCTCGTTCGCCTGGACCGAAGAGATCTCGGTCTTTCTGATGATCGTGCTGGCGCTGGTGGCCGGTTCGGCCGCTGTGGCGCGCGACCAGCACATCCGCATCGAATACTTTGCCGAAGGCGGCTCTGTTGCCCGCCGCAAGCTGCTGGCGCAATTTGGTGCGCTCATGGTGGCCCTGCTGTTCGGCCTGATCGCCGTGCTCAGCGTGCGCGTGGTGTGGGACGACTACCGCTTTGGCGAGACCTCGCCAGGCATCGGCGTGCCGCAGTGGTGGTACTCGATCTGGTTGCCCGTGATCTCGGCGCTGATCGCCGCGCGCGCCATCGGCCTGTTCATCCGCCGTGGCCGCCAGGCCCCGCCCGCCGACCACCACGGAGACTTCCAGGCATGATCGCCACCCTGCTGTTTGTGGCCTTTCTGGCCATGATGTTCGTGGGCGTACCGATTGGCGCCGCCCTGGGGCTGGCCGGCACCGCCGCCATTGCGCTGGCCAATGCCGACAGCCAGTGGTTCGGCCTGCTGGCCGTGCCGCAGAACTTTTACGCCGGGCTGGGCAAGTACCCGCTGCTGGCGATTCCCATGTTCGTGCTGGTCGGCTCTATTTTCGACCGCTCGGGCGTGGCGCTGCGGCTGGTGAACTTTGCCGTATCAATAGTAGGACGCGGCCCTGGCATGCTGCCGCTGGTGGCCATTGCCGTGGCCATGTTTCTGGGCGGCATCTCGG
>DAOPUP010000268.1:0-3914 GCA_035350655.1 Acidovorax sp.
GGCGGCCAGGAGGACATGATCGTGGATGTCGCGCTCGATTTGCTGAAACAGCGCGCCTGAGATCGCCAGAGAGGGGCCGGGTAGACGCTGTCGGCGCAGGTCGCGCACATTCAAAAGATGTGCCGGATGCGTGCGGTGGGCGGCTGCTCCGGCGGGTACGGCACCTGGGATGGGTGCCGGGTCAAACAACTGAGAGAGAAGTCAACCAATGGCTGCAACACAACTGAACCCAACGGCGGCTGAGCAAGCTCCGGAAACCTCCGTCAGCGATGCCGACCGTCGCCGCGCGCTTTTCGGCAGCGCCGTGGGCAGCACGATCGAGTGGTACGACTACTTCCTCTACGGAACCATGTCGTCCATCGTTTTTGCCAAACTGTTTTTTCCCTCGAGTGACCCCGTCACCAGCCAGCTGCTGGCGCTGGCGTCGTTCGCGCTCGCATTCCTGATCCGCCCCATCGGTGGCATCGTCTTCGCCCATGTCGGCGACCGTGTGGGGCGCAAGAAAACGCTGGTGATCACGCTGTCCATCATGGGCTTGTCCACGGTGGCGATCGGCTTTACGCCCACCTATGAGCAAATTGGTGTTTGGGCACCGATTATGCTGACCGTCCTGCGCCTGCTGCAGGGCCTGGCGCTGGGGGGTGAATGGGGCGGCGGCGTGCTGCTGGCCGTGGAGTATTCGCCTGCCAACAAGCGCGGTTTCTTCGGAGCCGTGCCGCAAACTGGCGCGCTGTTCGGACTGGCGCTGGGCAACCTGGCCACATCGGGCCTGAGTACCGTGTTCTCGGAAGAAGCCTTCCTGTCGTATGGCTGGCGCATCCCGTTCGTGTTGTCGATCGTGCTGGTGCTGATCGGCATGTGGATTCGCAACAAGGTGGAAGAAACACCGTCCTTCCGCAAGGTCGCCGCCGAGGCCAAGGCCAACCCCAAGGCCGCAGCAGGCAAGAAGCTGCCGCTGACGGAAACGCTCACCCAACACTGGCGCCCTGTGCTGATCGCCATTGGCGCGAAGTTTGTCGAGACCTCGACGTTCTTCCTGTTTGCCACGTTCACCATCTCGTACCTGGTGGGCCTGGGCTACAAGCGCGTGGAAGCGCTCAACGTGGTGTTGATCGCCGCGCTGATTGCCGTGCCGGTCATGCTGTATTTCGGCGCGCTGTCGGACCGCATCGGCCGCAAGAAGGTGTTTGTGATGGGCACGATCGCCATTGCCATTTATGCCGGTCCGTACTTCTGGCTGCTGAACCAAGGCTCGGCGATGGTTTCGACGATCGCGGTGGTGATCGGCTTCTCCATCATCTGGTCTACCTATGGTTCCGTGCTGGGCACCTTCTTTGCCGAGAGCTTTCCGCCCAATGTGCGCTACACCGGCATCTCGCTGGGTTACCAGGTGGGCGCGGCACTGGTGGGCGGTCCGATGCCGCTGATCGCTACGGCGCTGGTGGCTCGCTATGATGGCAGCTATGTGCCGGTCGCCATTTTCATTGTCTTGTGTGCGCTGGTCTCGCTGATCGCCATCAGCTTCACCAAGGACCGTACTGGCCAGCCGTTGGATTCGTAATTCCGAGGCGTGCGTGAGGCCTGGGTGCCGGTGACCGCAGTGTTTCATCGCGCCTCCCCAGCGCTTCACGCCATGACCGCCAAAGCAGCCACGACAACCAAAACAGCCAAGCCCCTCGCCAGCCAGACGCTTTTTCGGGGGCTCGACATCGTCAGCGCCGTTGCGGAAGGTTGCCGTACCGTCAAAGAGATCGCCGAGAAGACCGGCATCACCTTCAGCACCACGCACCGCCTGGCCTCGGCGCTGGTGCAAATTCGCTACCTGCACTTCGAGCCGCGCAAGGGCTATCGCCTGGGCAACCGGCTGGTCGAGCTGGGCTTTGTGGCCTACCGGCAGTCAACGCTCATGATCACCGCGCGCCCCTTCCTCGAGGATCTGGCCGCGCAGACGCAGGACACGGTGCACCTGGCGGCGCTGGATGAAGACGAAGGCATCATCTATGTCGACAAGATCGGTGGCCGGCGTCCCATCGAAGTCAATACCCGCATTGGCGGGCGCAAGCCCGTGTGCTGCACCAGCGTGGGCAAGGCATTGATCCTGGACCAGGGGCCGGCCGCCTGGAAAAAGCGCTATGAACAGGAGGCCGCCAAGGGCCTGGCCGGGCCGCTTTCGCTGGACGCATGGCTGGCGGCCATGGCGATTTATGCCGCGCAGGGCTACACCTTCGACATGGATGAAAACACCCCCGGCATCCGCTGCGTGGGAGCGCCCGTGCGCGATGCGAGCGGCGATATCGTTGCGTCGATCAGCGTCACCAGCACGAATGATTACGCCGACGAAGCGCGCATGCGCGAGGTGATTCCCTTGGTGCAGAGTGCGGCCCGCCAGATCAGTGCCCACTTGGGCGCGGCGGTATGAGGTGCCCGCATGCCCGGGCCTGCGCTGCGGCGGTGGCTAAAAAAACAGCTTCCATCCATTGATGGATAAGGGCTAGCGGCTCTCTCGACGGCGATCGTCGCTGCGCCGGCGCAGCACCACGGTGATCTGTCCGTTGGTTTCGATGGTGGCGCGCTCCACCTCATGCGCGTGCAGGCAGCCGCCCGCGCGCAGGGCGGCCTCCACGTCGTCACCGGTCAGCAGCTCCTTGCGCATCAGCGTCTGGTTGAGCTGCCCGTGGTGAATCAGCACCTGGGCCTTGCCATCCACCCAGCGCCCGATGCGCGGGAAATGAAAGGCCAGCCGTGCCAGCGCGACATGGCACAGAATCAGCGTGCTGGCCGAGACCAGGCCGCCCAGCAGCGAGTTGTCGCCCGCGTTCATCGCGTTCTGCACCGCGTTGGAGAGGATCAGCAGCAAGATCAGGTCGAAAGGTTCGTACTGCCCCGTCTGCCGCTTGCCCGTCAGGCGCAGAAACACCAGCAAGAACAGATAGACCACCACCCCGCGCAGCACAAATTCCCACCACGGCACGCTCATCGAGAACATCGGCATCTCCCTTGCAAGGGGCGGCGGTTGCCGCATAGGCTGCAGTCTACGTTCAATAATCGACCGGTCTTCTTGCCCTCACAGCTACGCCATGCCCCAGCCCTCGCTTCCCTTGCACTGTCCCTGTGGCGCCCTGTCGCCCCGGCAGAAAGCCCTGGCCTATGCCGACTGTTGCGGCCGCTATGTCGACCATTTCGACGCCATGCCCGCGCCCGATGCCGAGCGCCTGATGCGCTCGCGCTACAGCGCCTTCGTGCTGGAACGGTGCGACTATTTGCTTGCTACCTGGCACGCCAGCCAGCGCCCGGCCACGCTGGAGTTCGAGCCGGGCGCGCACTGGTTGGGCCTTGCGGTGCGCAGCCACCGCGTGCGCGATGCCGACCACGCCGAGGTCGATTTTGTTGCGCGCTACCGCGTGGCCGGGCGCGCCGTGCGCCTGCATGAGCTCAGCCGCTTCGTGCGTGAGGGCGGGCGCTGGTATTACGTGGACGGCGACAGCCGCTGATTTCAAGTAAAAATGGTCTCAAGCCATTATTTAATAAGCACTTTTAGCTATGAAATTTGAAGCAATTCTGTTCGATTGCGACGGCGTGCTGGTCGACAGCGAGCCCATCACCAACGGCGTGCTGTGTGCCATGCTCAATGAGGCCGGCTGGGCGCTGGCGCCCGAAGAGTGCATGCGCCTGTTCATTGGCAAGACGGTGCGCAGCGAGGCTGCTCGCATCGCTGCGCACACAGGCAAGCCGCTTACCGACGCCTGGATGGCCGCGTTTTACGCGCGCCGCAATGCGCTGCTGGAGGCCGAGCTGCAGCCGATCGAAGGCGCCGTCGAGGCCGTGCGCGCCGTGCATGCGCTTCTGGGCGGGCGCATTGCCTGCGCCTCGGGGGCCGACCGCTACAAGGTGGAAATGCAGCTGCAGAAAGTGGG
>DAOPUP010000269.1:0-3908 GCA_035350655.1 Acidovorax sp.
AACTACCAGCAGGTGCTGCGCTGGCAGTTCAAGCTCAACCTGTTCCAGTACACGCACAGCTTCCTGACCATCGTGCTGCCCAGCGTGATCATTGCCAACCAGGTGCTCTCGGGCGACCTGGAGGTGGGCCGGGCCATCCAGGCTGCGGGGGCCTTTGCGGCCATCCTGAGCGCGCTGACGGTGATCGTCGAGCATTTCGAAAGCCTCAGCCGCTTCTCGGCCGGCGTGGACCGGCTGCACGCTTTTTCCAGCACCTTGCAGGAACAGGCGGCAGCCCCCATGCTCCCCCCGCAGGACGGCGCCAGCGAGCCCAGTCTGGAGCCGGCATCGCAGATCCATACCTTGCCCGGCTTTGAGCTGGGGGTGATGCGGCTGACCGTGCTCACCCCCAACCGTGAGCATTTGCTGCTGCGCAACCTCAGCTTCAGCGTGATTCCGGGCCAGGGTCTGCTCATCGTGGGGCCCAGCGGGGCGGGCAAAAGTTCGCTGCTGCGCGTGCTGGCGGGGCTGTGGACCACCGGCTCTGGCGAGGTCACGCGGCCTGCTGAGCCCGACATGCTCTTTCTGCCGCAAAACCCCTACCTGCCTCTGGGTGACCTGCGCTGCCAGCTGCTGTACCCCCAGACGGAGCGCGAGATCTCCGACGAAGAACTGCAGCAATGGCTGGAACGGGTGAACCTGCCCACACTGGCCGAGCGCTTTGGCGGGCTGAACGCGAACCTGGACTGGGCCAAGGTACTGTCGGTGGGCGAGCAGCAGCGCCTGGCCTTTGCCCGTGCGCTGCTGGCCAAGCCCCGCTACCTGCTGCTGGACGAGGCCACCAGCGCGCTCGATTCCGCCAACGAGGCGCTGCTGTATGGGCAGCTCACCGGCCTGTCGATCACGCCGGTCAGCGTGAGCCACCACCAGAGCGTGCTGGAATACCACCACCAGGTGCTGGAACTCGCAGGTGACGGCCGCTGGGCCCTGCATGCGGCAAACCAGTACCGGTGGGCGTGAAGGCACGGCCACACCCCCACACGCCCGCAATGCAGCCCGCAGTGCAAAGGCGCCGCCACGCGGCAACACCGTGCGGGCACCGGGCTATCATCACCGCATGCTGATCGAGACCCTGGGAGCCGCGCACGATCTGGGACGCCTGAAGGAAATTCTGGGGGTTCTGGTGCGCCACGGGTTTGGCGACACCGTGCGCCGCCTGGGCCTGGCCGACAAGCTGGAGCGCGCAGGCCATGCACTGCACTGGGACCTGGCCGGGAACCTGACCCGCATCGCCCCCCCCGTGCAGGTGCGCCTGGCACTGGAAGAACTGGGCCCCACCTTCGTGAAGTTTGGGCAACTGCTGGCAGGCCGTGCCGACCTGTTCGAGCCCGACTGGATCGCCGAGTTTGAAAAGCTCCACAGCCAGGTCCCGGCCGTGCCCCTCGAGACCCTGCGCCCCCAGCTGCGCCAGGACCTGGAGGGCGAGCCCGAAGAAGTGTTTGCACGCTTTGACACCGAGCCGCTGGCCGCTGCATCGATTGCGCAGGTGCACCGCGCGCAGCTGCACGATGGCAGCGAGGTGATCGTCAAGATACGCCGCCCCGGCATCAGCGAGGTGATTGAGGCCGATCTGCGCCTGCTTGCACGACTGGCCGCCCTGGCCGAAGCCGAGCTGCCCGCCCTCACACCCTACCGGCCGCAGCAACTGGTGCGCGAATTCGCACGCTCGCTGCGGCGCGAGCTCAACCTGGCGAGCGAATGCCGCAGCGCCGAGCGCATTGCCGGCAACCTCACCCTGCTGCCCCACATCGTGGTGCCGCGCGTGTTCTGGGAGTACACCAGCGAACGCATCAATGTGCAGGAATTCATTGCCGGCGTGCCCGGCGGGCAGCTGGATGCGCTGACGCCCGAAGCCGGCTTCGACCGCAACTTGCTGGCCCGGCGGGGCGCCCAGGCCGTGCTCCAGATGATCGTGCAGGACGGCATCTTCCATGCCGACCCGCATCCGGGCAATGTGTTTTATCTGCCAGGCAACCGCATCGCATTCATCGACTTCGGCATGGTCGGCCGCCTGTCACAGCGGCGACGCGACGAGTTGCTGCAGATGCTGCTGGGCCTGGTGGAGCGCCAGCCACAGGCAGTGGCCGAGGTGCTGCTGGACTGGGCGGGCGATGCCCAGGGCGTCGACCTCGGGCAACTGGAAACGCAGGTGGAAGCCTTTGTCGACCAGTACCACGGCGTGCCCCTGGCACAGCTGCAACTGGGCCAGATGCTGGCCGACGTCACCACCATCCTGCGTGAACACCACCTGGGTCTGCCGCCCGATCTGGCCCTGCTCATCAAGGCCTTCATTTCGCTGGAAGGCATGGGCCGCAATCTGGATCCGCAATTCCACATGACCACCGAAGCCCTGCCGCTGTTGCGCCAGGTGGTGCGCGCACGCTACGCGCCGCGCGCCCTGGCCGGTCGCGCCTGGCAGAGCTTGCGCCGGGCACTCACCACCATCGAGCAATTGCCCGACGACCTGGGCCGCCTGCTGCGCAACGCGCGCCGGGGCCGCCTGCAGGTGGGCATCGAGCTGGCCCACCTCAAGCGGGTGGGCGACCAGATCGACCGCTCGGCCAACCGGCTCGCGATGGCGCTGATCATCGCGGCCCTGATCATCGGCTCGTCCATCGTGATGACCGTGCAAGGCGGGCCCACGCTGTTCGGTTTGCCGGCCTTTGGCTTCCTCGGTTTTTTTTGCGCCGTGGTCTGCGGGCTGTGGCTGGTGCGCGCCATCTGGCGCAGCAGCAGAGATCGGTAGCCCCCTGAGGCGCTGCGCGCTTCCCCCCGAGGAGGACGCCACTGGCGGCTTGGCAAGGCCCGTTCTAAGGTGGCACTGGCTTTTTTGCGATGCCGTTTTGAAGCGCTTTGTCGCCAGGGTTCTCAGGGCCTACCAAACCCCATGCGCTGCAACACTGCCTGCGCAGGCGGCTGCAGCAAGGTCTGCGCAAAAGCTGCAGCAGAAGCCGGCGCATCGGTGCGCACCGCCAGCCCATAGGCCGCACCCACCTGCAGCGTGGCCGGCAACTGCACCACGCGCAGGCGTGGCACCTCGGCCTGCGCCGCCACGGCATTGGTGCAGTAGGTCAGAAACACGTCGGCCTGGCGCTGGTCCATCACCCAGGCGTAAGTGCCCCTGCCCGCAGGTGGCTTGGGCGAGTCGGCGCCGCCGGTGAGCTTCAAGGCCTTGGCATCGAGTTGCGCATAGGCGCCCGGCTGCACGGCATCGGCCTGGCGGAAAAGCGCCCAGGCATAGTCCCCCGAAGGATCGGCACCGGGGGTGGAGGTGCCCAAGCGCACATCGGCCTGCAGCATGGTCGCCAGCAGGGCTTCGGGCGTGGCGCTGATCAGCTCGCTGGTCAGCGCACACAGGGCGTTGCGCGTGAACACTGTGGGCTGTTGCCAACCGCCGCGCGCCGCCAGGCGCCGGGGGTGATCGGTGTCGGCCGAAGCGAACACCTGCGCGGGCTCGCCCCTTTCGATGCGCTCACGCAGCAGGCCCGAGGCGCCAAAGGTCAGCGCCACCTGCTGGCCCGTGCGGGCCTCGTGCTGGCGCGCGATCTCAGTGAACGCTTCACGCAAGCTGCCTGCGGCGTAGACCGGTACCGGCGTGGCGTCAGCCATGGCAGCGGCCTTGGGGCTGCTGGAACAACCCACCAGTGCGCCAGCCAGGGCTGCGGCCGCACCGGCCATCAGGGAACAGCGCACCATGGCAGTGCCTCACTTTGCCGCGTTCGGGAAGAACAGCTGCTGGCCACCAATCTGGTAGTTGGCGATCACTGTCTGACCGGCGGGCGAGACCACCCAGTCCACAAATTTTTGCGCATCTTGCGCCTTCACATGCGGATGCTTGGCGGGATTCACCACCATCACGCCATACTGGT
>DAOPUP010000270.1:0-3889 GCA_035350655.1 Acidovorax sp.
ACCATCAACTGGTCGCCCCAGGTCAAGCAGCTCAACCTGTTCTCGCTGCCCTTTTTGATGCCCGACTACGCCGCTGCCGACGCACTGACGCAGGGTGAAGTAGGCAAGAGCCTGTTCCAGACGCTGGATAAGGCTGGCGTGGTGCCGCTGGCATGGGGCGAAAACGGCTACCGCGAAATCTCCAATTCCAAAAAGGCGATCAAGTCCCCGGATGACCTCAAGGGCATGAAAATCCGCGTGGTGGGCTCGCCGCTGTTCCTGGACACCTTCACCGCCCTGGGCGCCAACCCCACGCAGATGAGCTGGGCCGACGCCCAGCCCGCCATGGCCAGCAGCGCCGTGGATGGGCAGGAAAACCCACTGTCGGTCTACATGGCCGCCAAGCTTTACACCGTGGCGCAAAAGCACCTGACGCTGTGGGGCTACATGAATGATCCGCTGATCTTTGTGGTCAACAAGGACATCTGGAACAGCTGGACCCCCGCCGACCGCGAGATCGTCAAGCAGGCCGCGATCGACGCCGGCAAGGAGCAGATCGTCATTGCGCGCAAAGGCGTGATCGAGGCCGACAAGCCGCTGCTCAAAGAGATCGCCAGCCACGGCGTGACCGTGACGCAACTGAGCCCCGCCGAGCGCGAAGCCTTCGTGAAGGCCACGCGCCCCGTGGTCGAGAAGTGGAAGGGTCAGATTGGTGCCGACCTGGTGAACATGGCCGAGAAGGCGATTGCGGCGCGCAAGAAGTAACGCTATAAAAACAAGAGCTGCCAGCGCTTACCCATCAAGCGCCAGCAGCTCTTTTCGCTTTCAATCCCGGATAGGTGACGCCCTTGCCGTCAGGCGAGAGCGCCACCTGTTGGCGCGCCTGCAGCAAGGCGCAGACCTGCCGGGCCATAGAGTGCGGGTCGCCCGCCTTGGCCGCGCGCGTTTCGATGAACTTGAGCAGACCCGTGACGCGGGTGGGTTTGTTCATGGGCATTTTCTGCAAGCTGGCGAGTACCGCTTGCGCTACCTTGGCCGCCGTGGGCTTGGCGGCGGCGACCTTGGACACTGCAGGATCAGCCGCCTTCTTGGCAGTCGCTGGCGCGAGTTCAGGCGATGGATAACTCACCACATCCTTCTTCACAGTGACCCGCTTGAGCGCCTGCAACTGCGCTAGCGCATGAGCGACTCGCAGCGATTGCACGCTGGTCTCACCCAGGTGGTTCTGCAACAGGGCCACAAGCATGTCCTTGCGTGCCGGACGCTCGGACACCGCCAAACCATCCAGAAGTTTCACCAGTTGCTGCATATCTTGGCGCGTGGCTTTGGTGCTGGCCGGTGCGGCTTTGGCGGTGGTTTTCTTTTTCTCGCGCTTCACCTGTGCTACCGGCGCTGGTGGTGGCACGACCGGCGCAGCTGGGGGCGGTGCGAGCGGCTGCTTCGCGGCCTTGTGGTGGGTGCAGCGACGGGCATCAAACCCCAGCTCGCGCGCATGCTCCAGCATCGGGTCGTAGCCCTGGTCGTTTGCGATGACGACGAAACGGGCATTGGGCTGGCGTGCCGCGATATAGCCCACGTAATAGCTGAGCTGAAAATCCAGTGCATTCCTGCCAGTACCAGAGCGAGGCACCTGGGTGACGCGCTCGCCAAAGGCCTGCCGGTGGCCGGTGTCGTCCACTTTCTGGTGAGGTCCATGAAACAGCCACACATCGCTGCCCTCGGGCACAAGCGCCTGAAGCGCATGTCCGGTCGGCTGCACATTTTCCCAATCGACCAGCAGATGCACCTTGGACGCTGCGGGCGCAGACTCGGGCGTGGGCGCAGGCGCGGCGGGCGGCGGTTCGGGGTGCTTGGCCGGGTACTTCTGGGCGTTCTTGCGCAGCTTGCGCTCCACCGCCTGTTCCACGTCCACATCGGTGTGGTCGGCCAGTTGCAGCAGGTACAGCAGCACGTCGGCAATCTCATCGGCCACGCGCTCCTTGTCGGGCGCGTTGCGTGTGAAGCCGCGCGATTCGGTGAGGGTCTGCCACTGGAACAGCTCCAGCAGCTCCGCCGCCTCCACCATCAGCGCCATCGCCAGGTTCTTGGGCGCGTGGTAGGGCTGCCAATCGCGCGCAGCGGCGAATTCGCGCAGGCGGGTTTGCAGTGCCTTGATGTCCATGTGCCGCCCTCCGATACTCATTTTTTCATAGCTTCTTGCGCTTATTCCATAAGCGCTAGAGGCCGATTTAGCTCAAAATCGAATTAGATCGGCGACACCATGGGCTGCCCTGCGAAGTGGCGCGTGGCGTTCGCGATGAAGCGGTCCACCGAGTTCTGCACCGCCTCGGGCGACCAGCCTGCAACATGCGGCGTGAGCACCACGTTGGACAGAGCGATGAGTTCGGCGGGCGGTGCGGGCTCGCTCTCGTACACGTCGAGGCCTGCACCGGCGATGGCGTGGGTGCGCAGCGCCCGGGCTAGCGCGGCGGTGTCCACCACGCTGCCACGCGCGATATTGACCAGCCAGCCGCGTTTGCCCAGCGCCTGCAAAATGTCTGCATCGACCAGGTGGCGCGTGCCCGGCCCGCCGGGGGTGGCGATGACGAGCACATCGCACCACGCGGCCAGGGCCTGCAGGCTGTCGAAGTAGCGATAGGGCAGGTCGCCCTTGGGGCTGCGGTTGCAGTAGCCCACCTCCATCTCAAAGCCCAGGGCGCGCTGCGCGATCTTGCGGCCGATGGTGCCCAGGCCCAGGATGCCCAGGCGCTTGTGCGAGACGTTGGGCGGCAGCGGCAGCGCGGTGCGCCACACACCTTCGCGGGTGCGCGCATCGAGCTGCACGATGCCGCGCACGGTGGCAATGAGTAGCCCGAAAGCGTGGTCGGCCACGCAGTCGTCGTTGGTACCCGCGCCGTTGGCCAGGGCGATGCCACATCCCCGGGCGTGAGCCAGGTCGATGTTCTCGTAGCCCGCACCCAGTGCGCAAACCAGTTGCAGCTGCGGCAGCGCATCCATCTGCGCGGCCGACAGGCCGATGGAGCCGATGGTGAGCACGGCCTGCACACGGGCGCCGTGGCGGGCGATGGCTTCAAAAGCCTGGGCAGGTTCGGGCGCGTAGAGGAGCTCGAAGGACTGTGCGATCTGCGCGCGGTGCCCGTCGGTGAGCACGGTGATGGCCAAAAGGACAGGTTTCATAGGAGGGTTTTTATAAGAATCACGCCGACGGATCGCTTTGCTGCAAGGCCCACATGCTGGCATAGCGCCCGCCCAGCGCCAGCAACTCGCTGTGCGTGCCGCGCTCGACGATCTGGCCGGCGTCCATCACCAGAATCTGGTGCGCATCGACCACGGTGGACAGGCGGTGGGCGATGAGCAGCGTGGTGCGGTTGCGGGCAGCGCTTTGCAGCTCGGCCTGGATGGCGCGCTCGTTGGCTGAATCCAGCGCCGAGGTGGCCTCGTCAAAAATCAGCACCGGCGGGTTTTTCAGCAGGGTGCGCGCAATGGCCACGCGCTGCTTTTCGCCGCCCGACAGCTTGAGGCCACGCTCGCCGACCATGGTGGCGTAACCCTTGGGCGTGGAGGCAATGAAATCGTGGATGCGCGCTGCGCGGGCCGCGTCCTCCACCTCGGCCTGGGTGGCGCCAGGGCGGCCGTAGGCGATGTTGTAGGCCACGGTGTCGTTGAACAGCACGGTGTCCTGCGGCACGATGCCGATCGCCTGGCGCACGCTGGCCTGCGTCACGTCGCGGATTTCCTGCCCGGCCATGGTGATGCGGCCCTGCTGGATGTCATAGAAGCGAAACAGCAGCCGCGCCAGCGTGGACTTGCCCGAGCCCGAGGGGCCGACCACGGCCACTGTCTTGCCCGCCGGAATCTCGAAGCTGATGCCCTTGAGGATGGGCCGCGCCGGGTCGTAGGCAAATTGCAC
>DAOPUP010000271.1:0-3874 GCA_035350655.1 Acidovorax sp.
GGCATTGCCATGGGCCACGACGGCATGCTGTATTCGCTGCCCAGCCGCGACATCATTGCCGACAGCGTGGAATACATGGTTAACGCCCACTGTGCCGATGCCATGGTGTGCATCTCCAACTGCGACAAGATCACCCCCGGCATGCTGATGGCCGCCATGCGCCTGAACATTCCCGTGGTGTTTGTATCCGGTGGCCCGATGGAAGCCGGCAAGGTCAACAAGACCGACCCCACCACTCATGCCGTCACCTTCAAGAAACTGGACCTGATCGACGCCATGGTGATGGCTGCCGATGACAAGGTGTCTGATGCCGACGTGGCCGAGATCGAGCGCTCCGCCTGTCCGACCTGTGGCTCATGTTCGGGCATGTTCACCGCCAACTCGATGAACTGCCTGACCGAGGCGCTGGGCCT
Source organism: Acidovorax sp. (assembly GCA_035350655.1). Taxonomy (GTDB): domain Bacteria; phylum Pseudomonadota; class Gammaproteobacteria; order Burkholderiales; family Burkholderiaceae_C; genus Acidovorax. The sequence continues at coordinate 414 of DAOPUP010000271.1, forward strand.
CTCGCTGCCGGGCAATGGCACCGTGGTGGCGACGCACGCCGACCGCGAGCAGCTTTTCAAACGTGCCGGTCACCTGGTGGTGGAGCTGTGCAAGCGTCACTACGAACAAGATGACCACAGTGTGTTGCCACGCTCCATGGGCTTCAAGGCGTTCGAAAACGCCATAACGCTTGATATCGCCATGGGCGGCTCGACCAACACTATCCTGCATATCCTGGCGATCGCGCAAGAGGCGGAAATCGACTTCACCATGGCCGACATCGATCGTCTCTCTCGCGTGGTGCCGCAGCTGTGCAAGGTGGCGCCCAACACCGACAAGTACCACATCGAAGACGTGCACCGCGCCGGCGGCATCATGGCCATCCTCGGTGAACTGGACCGGGCCGGCAAGCTGCACACCGACACGCCCACCGTGCATGCCAAAACCATGAAGGACGCGCTGGACGAATGGGACATTGCCCGCAACCCATCGGAAGCGGTCAAGACCTTCTACATGGCTGGCCCCGGCGGAGTTCCCACGCAGGTGGCGTTCAGCCAGAACGCACGCTGGCCCAGTCTCGATCTGGACCGAGCCAAGGGCTGCATCCGCTCGGTCGAACATGCCTTTTCGCAAGAGGGTGGCCTGGCGGTGCTGGTCGGCAACATCGCGCTTCAGGGCTGCGTGGTCAAGACCGCCGGTGTGGACGATGCGCTGCTGGTGTTCGAAGGCCCGGCCCATGTGGTCGAGTCGCAAGACGAAGCCGTGGCCAACATCCTGGACGACAAGGTCAAGGCCGGCGACGTGGTGATCGTGCGCTACGAAGGCCCCAAGGGCGGCCCTGGCATGCAAGAGATGCTTTACCCCACCAGCTACATCAAGTCCAAGGGCCTGGGCAAGGCCTGCGCGCTGCTCACCGACGGCCGTTTCTCGGGCGGCACCTCGGGCCTGTCCATTGGCCACGCCTCGCCCGAGGCGGCGGCTGGTGGCGCGATTGGCCTGGTGAAGAACGGCGACCGCATCCGCATCGACATTCCCAACCGCAGCATCAATGTGCTGGTGTCGGACGAAGAGTTGGCCCGGCGCCGCGCCGAGCAGGACAAGCTGGGCTGGAAGCCCGCGCAGCCACGCCCGCGCAAGGTGTCGGCCGCGCTCAAGGCCTACGCCAAGCTGGTGATGTCGGCCGATAAGGGCGCTGTGCGCGACCTGTCGCTGCTGGACTGACACTGCCTCGGCGCTTAGGCGCCGCGTGCACGAACCCGCCGGCCTACCTGCTGGCGGGTTTTCTTTTTTGACGCTCTGTTTTTTATAGCTATAGGTGCCTTATTCGCCTGCACTGCCGGCCTATTTGTCTTGTGATTGCCGGGCGTTGCCGCAGCGGTTCTCGCCCGAGGGCGCCGCGCCGGGCACAATACCGGCCACCATGCTGACCTACCCCTCTATTGACCCCGTTGCACTGCAGATCGGCCCTTTGGCCATCCACTGGTACGGCCTGACCTATCTTGCGGCTTTTGGCCTGTTCATGCTGCTGGGCCTGCGCCGCCTGCGCCATGAACCCTTTGCGTCCATCACCGGGCCGGGCGCCTGGTCACGCCGGGATGTCGAAGACATCCTTTTTCTCGGCGTGGTCGGCGTGGTGGCTGGGGGGCGGATCGGTTACTGCCTGTTCTACAAGCCGGCTTACTACCTGAGTCACCCGCTGGAGATCTTTGCCGTATGGCAGGGCGGCATGAGCTTTCATGGCGGTCTGCTGGGCGTGATTGTGGCCATGCTGTGGTTTGCCTATTCGCGCAAGCGCCCCTGGCTGCAGGTGGCCGATTTCGTAGCGCCCTGTGTGCCCACGGGCTTGGCGGCCGGGCGTGTGGGTAACTTCATCAATGGCGAGTTATGGGGGCGTTTTGCCAGCCCCGATCTGCCTTGGGGCATGGTCTTTGCTCACAGCGGTTCGATGCAGCCGCGCCACCCTTCGCAGGTCTACCAGTTTTTGCTGGAAGGCTTGCTGCTGTTCGTGTTGCTGTGGCTGTATGCGCGCCGTGAGCGCCGCCAGGGCCAGGTGGCGGCGGCGTTTTTGGTGGGCTACGGCATCTTCCGCTTCATTGCCGAGTATTTTCGCGAGCCCGATGCCTTCCTGGGCCTGCTTTCGCTGGGCATGAGCATGGGCCAGTGGCTGTGTCTGCCCATGATCGCGGGTGGCGTGGGTCTGTGGCTGTGGGCGCAGCGCCAGCCAGTGGCTTCTCGCAAATAAGCTTGAAATGGACCGTTGGTGCTTTCAATATAAGCACTTATTGCTATTAAATATGTAGCTATTGCCGGGTGCTGAGCGCGGCCAGCTGCTGGCGCAGGGCAGCGTTCTCGGCCGTCAGTTCGGCCACGCGTTGCTGCAAGGCGGCCACCGTGTCGGGTTCGGCATCACCCGATGGACCCATCGGCTCTTCGCGCGGCTTGCGCTTGGCATCGCGCACGCGCTTGGCCGCCTGCTTCAGCTCGTCTTTGCCGGCAATGGCTGCCGCCACCTGTTCTTCGGCCGGCAGGCTGGCCACGGCGGCCGCAGCATTGATCGAGATCGTGCCGGATTTGACTGCCGCCACCAATTCGGGGGCTGCCTGCTTGCGGATTTTTTCGATCATCACCACCTGGCTGCTGCTCAGGCGCGCAGCCCGGGCAATGGCTTCGCGGCTGCTCAAGGGCTCGGGGGCCGGCCCCGGGGTGGCGGGAGCCAGGGGCTCGGCGTTGGTTGCCGCATCGTGCACGGCAGGCGCTTGCGCGGGCCCGGCGGCTGCCATGGAGGCGGCGCGCCGCTCGGCCACGATCTCGCGCTTGCGCAGGGCCAGCACGCCGCGCTGAAAGTCCGACACGCTGCGCCGGCCCAGATGCTGGTCGATCATCCACAGGTGCACGTCTTCCATCGATTGAAAGCGCGTGTTCTGTACCGTTTGGAACGGCAGGCCATGCTTTTGGCAGATGCCATAGCGGTTGTGGCCGTCCACCAGCACATCGCCCCACAGCACCAGGGCGTCGCGGCAGCCCTCGGCCAGCAGGCTGCGCTCCAGAGCTTCGTGCTCCTCGGGGGTCAGCGGGTCGATATAGGCTTTGAGGTCTTGGTTGATGACGATGTTCATGGCGGTATGGGTGGGCAGGGCAGGGGCGGCATTGTAGGTGCACGGGGTGCGGTGCAGGCCGGTGCTGGCCGTCAGCCGGGGGCCTTGGCAGTGCGCTACCGAAAGAGGGTGGGGGCGGCACGGGACAAGGTGTCCAGCCACCGCGGGCCGTTGGGGCCTTGGCCTGTAACGCCTCGTGCTGGAAAGCCGTGATGGATTTAGTTCGCATCATTTTCCATAATTATGAAAAATTACATTGAATGTGCTGCCTTGGCGTCGTGTTCGATGCGATTGCTGGATGATGCGTCTTGGGCCTGTGTCGGGGTGGCAGCACCCCATGCCGGGCCCGGTCAACCCAGGAGCCATTTGCCGCCATGCGCCCCGTT
>DAOPUP010000272.1:0-3871 GCA_035350655.1 Acidovorax sp.
TTCTGGAGAACCGCGATGCCTGGGTGGTGGCGGTCGAAGGGGTGAAGAACCCCCGCACGCTGACGCTGGCTGAACTCAGGACCCTGGGCATCGACACCGTGGCCACCGTGTTGCAGTGCTCGGGCAACGGGCGCGCTTTCTTCCCCAGCAAGCCCAGCGGCACGCCCTGGACCGTGGGTGCCGCCGGCTGCGTGGTGTGGAGCGGCGTGCCGCTGCGTGCCGTGGTGGCGGCCCTGGGCGGCCTGGCCGATGGCATGGCTTATCTCACGGGAACGGGGGGCGAGAAGCTGCCCGAGGGCGTGGACCCGCTGAGCGTGCTGGTCGAGCGTTCGGTGCCCCTGAAGGCGATGGACGATGCCATCCTGGCCTGGGAAATGAATGGCGAGCCGCTGTCGCTGGCCCATGGCGGGCCGTTGCGCCTGATCGTTCCGGGTTACCAGGGCGTGAACAATATCAAGTATGTGAAGCGCGTGGCGTTCACGCCGGCGCAGTCCCAGGCGCGCATCATGCAGCATGGTTACCGCATGTCACCGCCCGGGACCAAGGCCAGCCCGGACCAGCCCTCGGTGTGGGAGATGACGGTCAAGTCCTGGATCAACGGACCCCTGCCCGAGCAGGGCCCTCTGAAGGCCGGCATGGTGCAGGTGCATGGCGTGGCGTTTGGTGGCACCCATGCCGTCAAGGCGGTCGAGGTGTCGGTCGATGGCGGCAAGACCTGGCAGACCGCGCAACTCGTGGGCCCTGACCTGGGGCGGTTTGCCTGGCGCCAGTTTGTGCTGTCGGTGCGTCTGGGCGCGGGCAGCCATGTGCTGGCCAGCCGTGCGACGGACTCCGCGGGCAATGTGCAGGCCCAGCAGCGCGAGGAAAACCTGGGTGGCTACAACAATGCCAGCTGGAGTGATCACGCGGTGACCGTGACGGTCGCCTGACGTGGCGGTGGCGATCAGGGGCCGGTGGCTCCAGGCTGTCGCGGCGGTTTGCCTGACCTGGCTGGCAGGTGCCAGCCAGGCGGCCGACCCCGCCGAGATCGCGCGCGGCAAGCTGCTATTCACCACGCTGCAACCTGCCTGCGCCCTGTGCCATACCTTGCAGGCCGCTGGCGCCGAAGGGCATGTGGGACCCGTGCTCGACGAACTCAGGCCCGATGCCGACCGCGTGCTGCGCGTGCTGCGCAACGGGCTTGGGGTGATGCCTTCCTATGCCGAAAAGCTCAGCCCTCAGGACATGCAGTCCCTGGCTCGCTTTGTGGCGCACGCCACGGGGGCTGCGCCATAGTCTTGCAGTATCAAAAATGAGTGTCCGATGGTTCTGTCGCGGCAAGGGTACTGCCCGATATGGGGGGGGCAGCGCGATAGCTCAGCCATTGGCGCCAACGCATGACAGAGCGCGCCACGCGGCGCGCGCGCAGCGATATCCTTGCCATCGAAAATACACAGATGGGAAATGCTTCGAGGATTCAAGCCAAAGGCCGCAGAAGTGAAAAATAATGCGGCACGAAATCACTGCGCGCTTTGTGGCGCTCTCGTTGCATCACTGTGGCTATAACGCGCCAACAGGGTTGCAAGAATCAATGCGTCGGTGATCTTTGGCCAACCCGGAATTGCCCGATTTTCTGCGGGGCTGGATGCGGGGAGTGATACCGGTTGCGAGCCAACGGCTGTGCACCTGCCTGCCGGGGAGTGATGGAGGCACTGCACCAGCAAGTCAGGCGCAATTGCCACCTCTGGTGTCATTCCATGTAGCGGGAGAGATAGCGTGTGGCATTTTCCAGGTCGCTGTGTGTTTCGGCCTTGGATAAGGCGCTCACAAATTTCCGCCAATTCACGTCGGACTCTTCAATTTCAAATACAAAGGTGTTTGAGTCTGAAGATGATTTCCGCAAAACGCGCAATGACAAACTGCATCGATCATCCGGGCCGAGCTCTATGTGGCCATCCACCTGATCTCCTACTTGGAGGACAGCTTTTGAGCGCGCTTTGAACCCTGAACTCCAGCACTCCACAATTTCAATTCTGTGTGATTTCCCGCTTTCGCGAATCACCAGTTTTCCTGGGCAACGAATCGAGAACCTTTTGTGGCGGCGACGCCTCCGATCGGAGGTCGACTCTTTTTCGGGCGAAAATGCCGGGAGCACAGCTCGATAGGCTGGCAAGTCATAGATTGTGTGCAGCAATGCCTTTTCATGATTGCTCAAATTGGCGAAAAGCTGCGTCTTTTGGTTGAAAAAATAATCCAGTAATTCTGGTGTCATTACCGGATCATTGGTTGTGAAAAAGCGCTTGTCCGGCCAAACAATGTTGGGCATGATCAATTCAACAAAATACCGGTAGAGATTTTTCGTGGGTTCTTTTTTTTCGTAGTTCTTTTTGAAGACTTCCAGTGCTTCTTGCAAGTCTAAATGGGCTCCTACCGCTGGAGCGCCATTGACGAAATCATAATTTTTGACGGCGTTTTTCTTGAGGCGGCGAAAGAATAATATTGACTCATAAAATCCAATATGCCGCGGATTCACTGCAATTACCAAATGGCGCGTGTCAAAAAGCCGGGTGGCGTACTCATACATCGTTTTGATGAGGGGAAATAAAATAACTCCCCCCAAGGCTTGGAAACGTGCATGGACTGCCAGTGCGGAAATTTCTGCGATATTGCCCCCTGCCAGCCGAATCTTTTTGATGTTAAAAATTTTCTGCATGGGAAAACCCAGCGCACTGTCACGAATGAGCGACAAGGTGCCAACCACACGGCCGTCGTATTTCGCGAGCAAGGTGGTCGTCGTTGGCAAGGCGTGATAAATCGTCACCCGCAACCCGGAAGGGTCTGGTTTCATGAAGCCTACTTTGACATAGGCGTCATGCAGCAATTGAAAGCATGCCTCAAGTTCCTCTTTGGTTTCTGCTACTTTCAACACCAGCTTTTCAGAAGGTGCCGCATCGCATTGAACCATGTTGCGATAGACCGCAAACCGGACTTGACGCGGCAACGCACCGGTCGCCATACGCAAAGCCTGCCGATAGAACCAGCGAATTTTTTTGAACAAACCTGCTCTCCTTGACCGACCCTTGAAGGCATTACTGGAATGGCTTAGGTGGTAATTTTGGACACAATCTGACTGCTCTCTCGGCGCTTGGCTTGGCCGGGCACATTCAACCCCTGGTCAGAAGTTAGCGACACCGCATGGTTGCTGGTGCCGTAGTTCATCTTGCAGCGTCGTAAAGTTTAAGCGAAGGTTCTTACGACCTGAAACCGGATGCTTCACGCATGCAGCATGCATGCCCGATAGATCGTCTGTATGTGGTGCTCTGTCACGTTGACCGGGATTGCGTGCTTCGGGGCCAAGCGAGTCCGTTTTTCGGAATTGGGCGCAAGCCGCGCATCCACTTTGGCCCTTGTCGATTTCATCCAGGCTGGCGCCCGGGGCTTGCATGCGAGATTCCGGGGGCTACGATGCGTCCTTTAGGAGGCTCTTTCCATGTACGAAAAGATTCTGGTTCCGGTGGATGGCAGTCCTACCTCGCTGGCAGGCCTGCAGGAGGCGATTGCGCTGGCGCGGGTGATGGGCTCAACCATCAAAGTGCTGCATGTGGTGGACGAAATCTCGTTCATGACGAGCTTCGAGTCCAGCATGGCGTTGACTGCGGAAGTTTTCGAAACGCTCAAGAAGGCCGGCCAGGATGTGCTGCAGGAGGCCGAGACCCGGGTGCGTGCTGCCGGGGTGGCAGTGGAGACCGAGCTGTATGAAAGTTACTCAGGGCGCGTGAGCGATCTGGTGATTGCCAAGGCCCGGGAATGGGGTGCGCAGCTCATCGTGCTGGGCACCCATGGCCGGCGTGGCGTGGGCCGGATGCTGCTGGGCAGCGATGCCGAGCAGGTG
>DAOPUP010000273.1:0-3866 GCA_035350655.1 Acidovorax sp.
CGCCATACAGGCGGGCCAGCGCCACCTGGTCCACCACGTCGGGCATGGTGCCCGGCAGGACGGCCGTGGCCTCGGTGAGGCTTGCGCTGTGCATGGGTTGCTATGCAATCAATAGCTTCTAGCGCTTGCTGGTTCGGCGCAAGACGCCATTTGCAGGCTCAATCAGCGTTGGTCTGGTAGACGTAGGGCTTTTGCGCTACCTGGGCATCGCGGTATTCACCCCAGACTTTGCGGTCCACCTGCTTGTCCCACAGCAGGGCGCGGCCTGCGAACTGCTGCGCATCGAGCTCGGGCTTTTGGGCCTTGAGCTGGTCGATGAACTGGGTGGCTTCGGACTGGTAGTCGGGACGGCGGAAAATGGACATAAACGGATCACCTCTTTTCTTGATTTTACCGGGAGCCTTCCATGCCCTTGCTTTCTCGTGTCCTGGCGCTTGCCACGGCGGCTTTCAGCCTGTTTGCCCTCGTGGGGTGCGACCCGCAGCGCATCCGTGAACTGCAGCCCGGTGTGGCCACCGAAGCCGACGTGCGTGACCGCTTCGGCGCCCCCGACAACATCTGGGATGAAGCCGACGGCGCACGCACCTTCGAATACAACCGCCAGCCCGCGGGCCAGGTCAATTACATGATCACCCTGGGGGCCGACGGCCGGCTGGTGGGCGTGCGCCAGGTGCTCACGGCCGAAAACTTCGCCCACATCACGCCCGGCATGGACATGGCGCAGGTGCGCCGCAGCCTGGGCAAGCCGGCCAAGGTCACGACCTACCGGCTCAGCGGCGAAACCCACCACGACTGGCGCTTTGCCGAACTGCCCAACATCCCCAAGATGTTCACCGTGGTGACCCGGGACGGCAGCACGGTGCTGCGCACGCAGATCGGCCCCGACATGGATGCGCCTGAAAACAAGGGTGGGCGCTGAGAGGGCGCCAGGGGCGCCTGCAGGCCGGTGGCTAGACCCCGCGTGCGCTGCCGTAGTGAGAGTGAAAAATGGGGGTGAAAAAGGCTGTAGTGCTTTTAAGGCAAGCGCTATAAGCTATTTTTTTGATAGCGTCTTTCGATCTGCGCCGCGTTCTGCTCGGCCAGCCGGGCGCTGAAGCCGGAGCGTTCCATCAGTGAGCGTGGTTGCTCCTGTGCATCCGCCACGCACAGCAGGCCGCCGCGCTGGCCCACGGCCTTGAGAATCTGCTCCAGGCCATCAAGGCCCGTGGTGTCGAGCGCAAACAGGTCGCGCGCGTCCAGCACGACTTCGGGGCCCTCGGGGCCGGCTTCGACGGCTTGCACGATGGGGTCGATCTTGTTGGCCGCCCCAAAGAACAGCGCGCCGTGCAGTTGCCAGGCCATGCGGGGGCGGGGGCCCGCTTCGAGTGCGATCCCGTCTGCGCCCGTGGGGGCGGTGGGCAGAGGCTCGGCGCGGAACAGCGCGCTCATGCGCCGCACAAACAGCACGCACGCCAACCCCAGCCCCACCTCCACCGCCACGGTGAGGTCGAACACCACGGTCAGCACAAACGTGCCCAGCATCAGCAGCCGGTAGTGGTTGCTGAAATGCTGCAGGCGCGCGAACTCGTGCCATTCGCCCATGTTCCAGGCCACATGCAGCAGGATGCCGGCCAGCACCGCCAGTGGAATGTGCAGCGCCAGGGGCGCGGCCACCAGCACGATGACGGCCAGCGTGGCCGCGTGCACCATGCCCGCGACGGGGCTGGTGGCGCCCGCCCGCAGGTTCGTGACGGTGCGGGCAATCGTGCCGGTGACCGGCATGCCACCGAAAAACGGCACCACCAGATTGGCCACGCCCTGGGCCATGAGCTCCTGGTTGGGATCGTGCTTTTTGTGCTGCGGGTCGGTGGCCACCTGGTCGGCCACGCGCGCGCACAGCAGCGACTCGACGGCCCCCAGCAGCGCAATGGTGACGGTGGGCGTGACCAGCAGGCGCACCGTGTCCCACGAAAAATCGGGCAACGTAAACGCCGGCGGTTGTTGCGGAATGCCGCCAAATTTGCTGCCAATGGTCTCCACCGGCATCTCCAGCCAGCGCGCCAGCACGGTGAGCGTGACCAGCGCCATCACCGGTGCAGGAATGCGCGCAAAGCGGCGCACGGTGTGGCCCTCGGCCACGCGCAGCACCGGCGAGCCCTGCACGAACAGCCGTGGCCATAAAAACAGCCCGCCCAGGCAGGCGGCGCCCAGCGCGAGCGCATGGGGGTTGAAGCTGCCGATGTGCAGGGTCAGCAGGTGCAGTTGTGAGAAGAAGTTGCCCGGCATCTTGTCGATGGCCAGGCCCAGCCAGTCCTTGAGCTGCGACAGCGCGATCAGCACGGCAATGCCGTTGGTGAAGCCGATGACGATGCTCACCGGCACAAAGCGCACCAGGCTGCCGAGCTGGAACATCCCGAGCAGGAACAGCAGCACGCCCGCGCAGGCCGTGGAAATCAGCAGGTTGGCCACGCCATAGCGCTCGACGATGCCGTACACGATGACGATGAAGGCCCCTGCCGGCCCCCCGATCTGCACGTTGGTGCCGCCCAGCAGGGCGACCAGAAAGCCGCCGATGATGGCCGTCCACAGCCCCGCCTCGGGTTTGAGTCCGCTGGCAATGGCAAACGCCATGGCCAGCGGCAGCGCCACGATGCCCACGGTGACACCCGCACCCACATCGGCCGCCCAGCGGCTGCGGCTGTAACCGCGCAGGGCATCGAGCAGACGGGGGCGGAAGGTCAACGAGAAACGCATGGCGGCAGAGGGGGCAGGTAAAGAGTGAAGGCCTGGGCCCGTGGCTTCAGTGTAGTGAGCCAGTGCGCAAGTGCAACCGTGGCGGCCACGCATCGACTGCACGCGCTCCATTTTGGCGCTATTTTTTTTATAGCTCATGGCGATGAATTGGTAGGCACTACAGACCGATATGATCGAAAATCGTGCGGTGAGCGCCGTGGGCGCAGCGGTCAGCCGCACCGCCGCCTGGCGCGTTGCTTGCTTGCCTCCACCCCATGAATCCACCCATGCCTGACGCCTCCAGCCCCCGTTCCCCCCTGCGCCACGGCCGGTTTGAAGACATGCAGGCGCTGTTTGCCGGCACGCTGTTTGTGGCCATGGCGCTCATGCTGTTCAACCAGGCGGGTCTGCTGGTGGGCGGCACGGCAGGCGTGGCATTTTTGCTGCACTACGTCACGGGCATCTCGTTTGGCAAACTGTTTTTTGTGGTGAACCTGCCTTTTTACTGGTTCGCCTGGACGCGCATGGGGCGCGAGTTCACGATCAAAACCTTTGTCTGCGTGGCCCTGCTGTCGCTGCTGGCCGAGCTGTTCCCGCATGTGATGCATGTGGACTACCTGAACCCGCTGTTCGCATCGGTGCTGGGCGGGTTGCTGCTGGGCACGGGCTGCCTGTTCCTGGCGCGCCACCGCTCCAGCCTGGGTGGTGCCACGGTGGTTTCGCTGTACCTGCAAAGCCGCTACGGCATCCGCGCGGGCAAGGCGCAGATGATGATTGACGGCACCGTGGTGTTGCTGGCGCTGTTCATCGTTCCGGTGGAGCGCGTGGCTTATTCCGTGCTGGCGGTGCTGGTGATGAGCGGTTTTTTGTGGATCAGCCACCGGCCGGGGCGCTATACGGGGGAGTGAGCAGGCAACCGCCAACAAAAAAGGCCCCGAAGGGCCTTTGCGCGGTGGTTGGGTGGGTGACAGCGGTCAGCGCACACGCATCCCCGGCGTAGCACCCGGCCAGGGGTTCAGCACATAAATCCCCGGGTTCGCCTTCTCGTCGCCATGGCTGGCGGCCAGCACCATGCCTTCGCTCACGCCAAACTTCATCTTGCGCGGCGCCAGGTTGGCCACCATGACGGTGTGCTGGCCGATCAGGTCGGCGGG
>DAOPUP010000274.1:0-3866 GCA_035350655.1 Acidovorax sp.
GCGGTGGCCACCTGGATGTGGTTTGGCGGTGATTTGTGGCGGGGCGCGCGTGTGCTGCAGTGGCTGCGTTCGGGCGACCTGTCTGCCGTTCCTTCCACTTTTGGCATGTGGGGGGAGGCCGCCGACCGCGCGCGCCGGCTGCTGCGCCAGCGCCAGGCGCAGGTGAAAAACAGTGAGGATCGCCTGCAGGAGATTTTGGCGGCGCTGCAGGCCACGCCCAACGGCATTGTCTTGCTCGACGCTGAAGGGCACATTGAATGGTGCAACCAGATCGCGGCCGCCCAGTTCGGCCTGGATGCCCAGCGCGATGTCATGCAGTCCATCAGCAACCTGGTGCGGGACCCCGATTTTGGTGCTTACTATGCAGCCCAGGATTACACCCATGACGTGGTGTTGCGCGGCCGGGACAGCACGCCGTCGCGGCCCGTGCGTGTGTCGGTGCAGCTGCATCCCTATGGCGACGGGCGCAAGCTCATGCTGGCCCGGGATGTCACCGCCCTGGAGCAGGCCGATGCCATGCGCCGTGATTTTGTGGCCAATGTGTCACACGAAATCCGAACGCCACTGACGGTGCTCACGGGCTTTGTTGAAACCCTGCAAACCCTGCCGCTCGATGCCGAGGAACGTGCACGTTACCTTGCGATGATGGCCCAGCAGGCGGCGCGCATGCAAAGCGTGGTGCAGGATCTGCTGACACTCTCACGCCTGGAAGGCAGCCCCTTGCCCGGAATGTCTGAATGGACGCCGGTGCAGGTGCTGATGCAGCGCTGTGAAGAAGAGGGGCGGGCCCTGTCTGCGGTGCTGACGCAAAACAACCCAAGGCCGCATGTGCTGCATTTCCCCTCTGCACAGGATTTGCGTGCGCAAGGGGAGATTGCCGGTGTGCCGTCCGAGCTGCAAAGCGCGCTGTCCAACCTCATCAGCAATGCCGTGCGCTACACCCCGGCAGGCGGCACCATCACGGTGCAGTGGCGCCCCACGGAGGATGGCAAGGCCATCTTCTGCGTGAGCGACACGGGGCCGGGTATTGCGTCAGAGCACATTCCGCGCATTACCGAGCGGTTTTACCGCGTGGACCGCAGCCGTTCGCGGGAAACAGGGGGCACAGGCCTGGGGCTGGCCATCGTCAAGCATGCGGTGCAGCGCCATGGTGCCACGCTCGACATCACCAGTGCGCCGGGCAAGGGATCGGTCTTTTCGGTCACGTTTCCTGCCAACCGCTTGCGGCGCCCCGCGCTCTTGGGCGGATCGCCAGCCACAGCATCAGTACAAACAAGCTCGCAGTGACGGCCAGCGCCATCGCGCTGGCTGCCCAGAACGGCACCGGCGATGCCATCGGTGCCCACGGACCCAGCCCGCGGTAGGCCAGCATATAGCCTCCGCCCAGCCCCGTGCCCCACAGCAGCAGGCAATACACAGCCAGGGGCGCCATCGTGATGCGGTAACTGCGCAGTACAAACACGCACAGGGTCTGTAAAGCGTCGGCCGCATGGTAGGCCGCCACCCACTTCAGCAGCCCGCCGGTGATGGCCAAGACGGCGGGACTGCTGGAATACAGACCTGCCAATGCTTCGTTTGCTATTGATAATATAGCTGCAAGAGTAATTCCCATAAGGGCGGAGAGTCGAATTCCTATGAAAACTACACTGCGGGCCCGGGTGGCGTCGCCGGCCCCCAGCCAGTAACTGACCCTTGCGCTGGTGGCGATGCCCAGTGACAGGGGCACCATGTACAGCACGGCCGCCACGTTGGTTGCAATCTGGTGCGCTGCGGTGGCCACCGTGCCCTGGCGGGCAATGAACAGGGCCATCAGCGTGAATGACGTCACTTCCACCAGAATGGCCAGCCCCGCAGGCACGCCCAGCCGCGCAAAGCCGAGGATGGTGGGCCAGTGGGGGCGCTCCATGCGCTGCCAGACGCGCAGCGGTGTGTACAGATCCTGGGTGCGCAGCAGCCACACGGCCACTGCCAGCATGCTGGCATTCACTGCCAACGTGGCCCAGGCACAGCCCACGGCGCCTTGCCCCGGCAGGCCTGCGCCCCCAAAGGTGAACCAGATGGACAGTGGTACCTTGATGGCCAGCGAGCCCACCTGCAGCCAGGTCACCAGTTGCGGGCGACCGATGGCCTGGTTCAGTGTGCTGTACAGGCGAAAGAGCAGGGCGGGCGGCAGCGCAAGGGCCAGCACCGCCAGGTAGCGCCCGACCTCGGTGCGCAATGCCTCGGGCACCTCGGTCCAGCGCAGCAGCGGCCCTGGCGACAGCAAGATGAGCATGCCCAGCGCGCAGGCCATGGCACACAGGTACAGCGACTGGCGTACCGACTTGCCAATGACTTCAGGCTTGCGTGCGCCCCGCTGTTCGGCCCAGACAGGCAAAAGCGCCTGAAATACGCCCATCAGGGCGACATAGACGCTGATGAAGATGGCGGAGCCCACTGACAGTGCTGCCAGCGATGCTTCGCCGTGGCGCCCGGCGACGATGGTGTCGGTCACGCCGAAGGCCATCACGGCCAGCTGCCCTGTAAGCAGCGTCAGGGCGTGGCGCGAAACGGTGGACAGCTCCGACATCAGTCGGGCGATGCCTTTCTGCGCAACAGCAGGATGAATTCGTTCTTGTCGGTGGGACGACCGATGACGGCCTGCTGTGTCCAGTGTGCGGGGTTTACCAGGTCTGAGGGGACCTGCCAGGCGCCGGCGACCAGCCAGGGGCAATGGGCCGTCTGGCTGGCCGGTTGCAGGCGCAGCCTGGCGTGGTACTGCAGCGCGGCCACCTGCGCCCGGCTCAGTCCCAGCATCTGAACGCAGCCAGGGTTGGGACCCAGCGCAGCGGACAGCTTGCGCGCCTGGGGCGCATAGCTGCGGGCATAGTCCAGCAAGGGTAACCACAGGGTGGTCAACAGCAACCAGCCCAGTGCTGCGCCACTGGCGGGCAACACCAGGCTTTTCCAGATGGCGGCGCGGTTGCGCGCCGCGCGCCACCACACCAGCCGGCACCAGGCCACCGAAGCGGCCAGTGCCACCGCCACCGCCAGCCACGAAAACTCTGGCGTGAAACCGGGGGCCAGCTTGGTCACGTTGGCTGCCGGCTGTGCCGGAATGCCCGTCTGCATGGCAAACCAGATCACCCAGATGGTCAGGGCCGATGCGCTGAAGAACAGCAGGGTGAACCAGTCGATCAATGCCGCCATGCTGCGGCGGAAGGTGGGCAGGGCAAAAGCTGCCAGCGCGGCCATGGCCGGCAGGCCCACCAGCAGCGCCCGGTCTGCCGGTTGGGTGGTGAAGGTGGCCGCCACCGAAACCAGGGCAAACCACAGGGGCAGCCACAGGTGGCGGTGCAACCGGCGGTTGAACAGCTGTTTGCGCCAGCGCCACAGCGTCCAGGCGGCCAAGGGCCATGCCGGCCAGCCAAACCACAGCAGCAGCCTGGCCAGGCTTCTGAATTCCTTGCCCTCGGTCGCCGCATCGACCAGGCGCCAGCGCCACAGATCCAGTTGCCAGGCCAGAACGGCCGCCAGCACCGTGACGACGGTCAGCGCCACGACCCAGCGCAGGCGCCGATCGGAGGGCTCGGCGGGATTGGGCGGGGCAAGGGCCACCAGGGTGATGCTGCCCGCGCCCAGCAGCGCAGCAAAGGTGGGCGCACCGGCCAGTGTGAGCCCCAGCATGCCTGCCACCATGGCCAAGGCGGGTGCCACGGAGTGGTAAGGCAAGGTGGCCACGGCAAAAAAGATCAGCGCCGCACAGGCCAGCTGCGCAAGATAGCCGGTGGCCTCGTGCGACAGTTGCGCCAGGCCCAGGCAGGCAATCAGTGCCAGCAAGGCGCCATCGGCGATGGCGCGGGCGTAATCCGAGGGCCTGGCCTCGC
>DAOPUP010000275.1:0-3833 GCA_035350655.1 Acidovorax sp.
CTGCCGCGGGCGCGGCAGAGGGTGCTGGCTGGGCCAGAACGGGCAGGGCCAGGGCGGCCAGAACAGCGGCGGCGGCGATACGGTGCTGCAAGAAAGACATGGTGTGGGTCCTTTCAGTGGGTGGGACCGCCGACACGACCGTGTCAGCGGGTGAAGGCCAGTGTGCGCGGCCTGTGTAAGCCGTCCGTGTGGGATTGCTGCGCCTGTGTAAAGTTGCCTTGGAAATCAGGAGCATGTCCCGGCCCGCAGAACGGGCGGTGCATTCTTTTCAGAATCCCGCGAAAGAGCGTCTCAATGCAGGGCCTTTTTTTGCAATGCTGTGGTGTCGCATTCAACGTAAAATGTCTGGGAACCGTTTGCAATCTCGTCGTGGTTGTCTGGAGTGCAAGTTCTTCCATCAACGCGAGTTGCACAGGATGAAAGCAATGAAAGAGAAAATTCGCACTATGCGCGGGGCCGGTTTCGGCACAGGGGTGCCTGACACCGTGAGCCAGCAGGGTTACGGGCTGCGCATGGCCTGCCAGCGCAGCGGTTGCGATTTTCGATGCGGAAATCACACCGGTGTGATTTTGACAGCCATCTACGGTTTGCTCCGTGCAGGGCAATGACCTATCCATCTGATAGGCAGGCTGATGGGGATATTTTTCTGCAGGACAATTTGGGTCAGGAAAATACCGCGATCATTGCCACCACGGAACCCCTTGCATTTGAAGAGCGATTCGCAAGGCAACTGAATCGCAGCGTTTTTGTGTGTGATAACAGTGAAGATGCGTTGGCTGTTTTTGCATCGAAAACCGTGGATGTGTTTTTTGCCGATTTTCGTCAGTTGAATGACAAATGGACGGGTCAGCGATTTCTCCGACATATCCGCCAAGACCCCCAATACGCCAATACCGCGTTTTATCTCATGGCCAACAGCTGGTTTGAAGGCCAGGAACAATGGGCTGTGAGATGCGGAGCCATGGGTTTTGTGAAACGCTCGCCGGATGCCCTGGCGCCCTACATTCTGGGCCGGGATGTTGCAGCCAAATCCCCGGATCCCGCAGGGCTGGATACCATCGATGCCGTGTTTGGGGCGTTTGCCGGCCCCATGCGCCGCATACTCATCGAAGAAACCCGTACGGCATTCACCCAGGGCCTGATGGAGCGGACGCTGGAATCCTACATTGCTGATCTGTCCATGCGCCTGGCCAACAACGATCGACGCAAAGAGTTCGTCGAAGCAGCCAAAGCAGCGTTGCCAGAGCAGGGCCAATGAGGTCTGTGCGTGACTGGTTGCACAATTTTATTGTGCATGTGACGTTGCACTCCCACAGGGTTTTCTGGAGTTTCTCGCTGTCGCCATTCATGGTGCAATATCTCTGCATTCACAGTCGCTGCTTGAATATTCAGGGTCTGCGCAAAGAATCAAATAAGCCGGTTCACTTTTCCAGGGAGCGTTGTTATGGTCGCCATGATTCATGGGTTGAAAAGAATTTCGATCGCCACACAGGCCGGATTATTGATGGTGCTGATGCTGATCAGCACCATTGGAGTCCTTTTTTTCTGGGCGACAGAAAATAGCATTACTGCCGAGATCCGGCATGCACAGACGGTTGCCGATATGGCCGATTCGTTTCGTACCATTGCATCGGAGCATGGCGGATTTTATGTTCGGCGAAATAGCACGGAGGATGTGTCCAAGGTAGGAAGGTACCTGGCCGAATACAAGTCAGAGCCATCGTCTGACGGCAACCAATATGTTTTTCATCAGAAGAACCCTTTTCTGGCGGTGGCCGATTATTCGCAGGCGGTGCAGTCGTCGGCATCGGCAGCCAAGTTCCGCATCACATCCGACAATTACATGAACCCGGCGAATTCTCCCGATTCATTTGACCGGGAATCCATCCAGATGATGCGCGAGAGCGGGGCGCGGCAAACCTGGCAGGTGGTCGGTACCCAGGTGCGTTTCGCACGGGCGCTGGTGGCAGACATGTCCTGCATGCGGTGCCACAGCTCGCCCGAATCGGCCCCCACCTCGGTCAGTTCCAAATACCGTGGCCTGCCTGGCGGGGCCAAGGGAGGTGGCTACGGTTACAAGGTCGGGGATATCGTCGGCATCACTTCGGTCACGGTGCCGCATGCGACCCCGCTGGCCATGCTGGCATCGCAATCGGTGTGGTTCTGGGTGTCGGCTGCGGTTGTGCTGGGTTTGATGGTCTTGTCCTATTGGCTCGCGCTGGTGGGCGTGGTGGCGCCCTTGCGCAAGCTCTCGGAATTCACCCATGCGATCTCCAGTGCCAGCGATGCCAAGGAACTGGCGGGTTTGAAGGTTCCCCGATTTGACAAAGATGAACGCACCAGCCAGAACGAAATTCACCTGGGATCGTTTGCGCTCAAGACCTTGCACCAGGCCATGTGGTCCGCCATGACCCACATCGGACAAGGCAGCGGCAAGCCAACGGTGCCGAAGAAATGAAGAGGGTCGCACCTGCACCTGGGCGGCCAGGGCGGGTGGGGTATTCTTTCTGGCTTTCGCAAAAGCGCAGTAGAAACAAAGGTTGTCCGTGTTCAAGAACATGATCGTGTACCGCATTGCACCGCAATGGCAGGTGGAATTGACGCAGGTGGAAGAGGCGCTGGCCAAGGCGCCCTTCATGGAATGCGGTGCCACGCAGGAAAAGTCCCTGGGCTGGGTGCCGCCGCGCGGTGACGCGCATGGCCCGCTGGCCGAGTCGGTGGGCGGGCAGTGGATCCTGCGCTTCATGGTCGAGTCCAAGGTGCTGCCCGGCAGCGTGCTGGCGCGCCGCGTGAAGGAAAAGGCCGAACGCATCGAGCAGGAAACCGGCCGCAAGCCCGGCAAGAAGGAAAGCAAGGAACTCAAGGACGAGGCCAAGCTCGACCTGCTGCCCATGGCCTTCACCAAGCAGGGCTCGATGTGGGTGTGGATCGACACCGCATCGCGCCTGCTGGTGCTTGACACTTCAGCCCAGGGCCGCGCCGACGAGGTGGTGACGCTGCTGGTCGAGTCGCTGCCGGGCCTGTCGGTGTCGCTCATCAACACCCAGACCAGCCCGCAGGCGGCGATGTCGCACTGGCTGAGCACACAGGAGCCGCCCGTGGGCTTCACGGTGGACCGCGAATGCGAGCTCAAAAGCGCCGACGAAGCCAAGGCCGTGGTGCGCTACGCCCGCCACCCGCTCGACATCGAAGAGGTGCAAGCCCATATCGCCGCCGGCAAGCTGCCCACCAAGCTGGCGCTGACCTGGGACGACCGCGTGAGCTTCATGCTGACCGAAGGCCTGCAGATCAAGAAGGTGTCGTTTCTGGACACCGTGTTCGAAGGCACCAAGGCCGACGATGGCGGCTTTGATACCGACGTGGCCATTGCCACGGGCGAGCTGGTCAAGCTGATCCCCGACCTGATCGAGGCGCTGGGGGGTGAGGCCGAAAGTGGCGTAGCCAGTGCGGCGCAGGCCGTGGCGTCCGAAGGCGCTGCGGCATCCACCGCTTTCCGTGTCTCGCCAACTGCTGCGCCCTCAGCCTCTGCGCGCAAGACCGCAGGCGGCGGCGTGGTGACTGGGCCGAACGAGGTGCCCGTGGATACGGACCCGGAGTCGGCGCCGTTCTGAATTTTTAGTGGTCGCTCCTGCAGGGCCTGAAGCAGGGGGGGCAGATCGTGCAGCGTGCGAACAAGCCTAGAGGTGAACCTACAGGTGGAAATCGCCCGCAGCTTCCGGCTGATAAAGCACTTTCCCAATCCGGATATGGCAGGTTCGGTGCGGCATCCGCCAGCTGAAGGCATCGCCCTCCTTGTAGCCCAGGATCGCGGTGCCGATGCCGGAGCAAACCGA
>DAOPUP010000276.1:0-3820 GCA_035350655.1 Acidovorax sp.
TTGCGTCGCGCTTTCGACCAGGGAATCCAACTCGTTCATATCGACTCTTGAAAATGAACAAGGGCTAGTGCTTTTTCAAGCCCTAGCCCTTGCTGTTATTGCGCAAGCAGCTATCAAAACGATAGCAACTCATCGTGAACTCAAGCAGCCAGCTTGGCCTTGACTTGGCTCACGATACTGCCGAAGGCAGCCTTGTCATGCACGGCGAGGTCGGCCAGCATCTTGCGGTCGATCTCAATGGATGCCTTCTTCAGGCCGTTGGCGAACTGGCTGTAGGTCAGGCCCAATTCACGGGCAGCGGCGTTGATACGGGCGATCCACAACTGGCGGAACACGCGCTTCTTAGTGCGGCGGTCACGGTAGGCATATTGCCCTGCCTTCATTACCGCCTGTTTGGCGATACGGAAGACGTTACCGCGGCGACCACGGAAACCCTTGGCAAGGGCGAGAACTTTTTTGTGACGGGCACGGGCCGTTACACCACGTTTGACGCGAGGCATGTATGTACTCCTTGTTCGTCAGTTATTAAAGGCCAGCGCTGGGCAGCATTTGTGCGATCGAGCCCATGTTGGTCTCATGCACAGCAACCGCACCCCGCAGGTGGCGCTTGTTCTTGGTGGTCTTCTTGGTCAAGATGTGACGCTTGAAGGCTTGACCGCGCTTGACGGTGCCACCGGGACGAACGCGGAAACGTTTTTTCGCGCTGCTCTTGGTCTTCATTTTGGGCATGTGAATGCTCCTTTTCGTTGTGCTCGTGAGGCGTTTGCAAACCGATCTGCAAACTTGTTGGCCCCGAGCCACTTTTATCGAAAGGCTTTCACCTTTCGTTCGGCAATGCCAAAGCACTGCCTGCCTGAACACTGCACCCTGACGGGCCCAGCGTTCATATTCTTCCATCTGCGTCAGGCCGAAGTGCCGGCTGCCGGGGCAGCTTCTGCCGCCGGCTTGGCTGCAGGCTTCTTCTTGCCAGGAGCGATCATCATGATCATCTGGCGGCCTTCCAGCTTGGGAAACTGCTCGATGAGGATGGTGTCAGCCAGCTCGTCGCGAATGCGGTTGAGTAAGGCCAGGCCCAATTCCTGGTGCGTGATTTCACGGCCACGAAACCGCAGCGTGATCTTGCACTTGTCTCCGTCCGCCAGAAAACGGCGGATGTTGCGCATCTTGATGTTGTAGTCGCCATCGTCCGTGCCCGGACGGAATTTGACTTCCTTGATCTCAATGACCGTCTGCTTGGCCTTCGCCTCGGCAGCACGCTTTTGTTCCTGGTACTTGAACTTGCCATAGTCCATCAGGCGGCACACGGGCGGATTCGCGGTGGCAGCAATTTCCACCAGATCCACATCCAGCTCGCCCGCCATGCGCAGCGCTTCCATCAGGCTGACGACGCCCAAAGGCTCATTCTCAGGACCGGAGAGACGAACTTCCGGAGCCATGATTTCACGGTTCAGACGGTGCTTGCGCTCTTCACGGTGGCGACGATCACGAAATTCAGTAGCGATGGCTATCTTCCTTGAATCAAAATGCTACAAAATCAGTAGCTGACACCGCGCAATGGGCGCACGCCAGAGCATGTTTTCATTCAAAATCATACTTTGGAAGCGATATCCTGGGCGATCAGCTGCGCGAACGCTTCAACGGACATCACGCCGAGATCTCGATTACCCCGGCCGCGCACTGCGACGGCTCCTGCTGCCTTCTCCTTGTCACCAGCGACGAGTATGTAGGGCAGCTTTTGCAACGAATGCTCTCGTATTTTATACGTAATCTTCTCGTTGCGCAGATCAAGGGCCACCCTAAGATCCTGGTGGGACAACGTTTTTTGCAATTTTGCGGCAATTTCACGACAGTAATCGCCCTGGGCATCGGTGATGTTGAGCACCGCAACCTGTACCGGCGCCAGCCAGGCAGGCAACGCGCCTGCATGCTGCTCGATCAGGATGCCAATAAAGCGCTCCAGACTGCCCACGATGGCGCGGTGCAGCATCACGGGGCGGTGGCGGGCGCCGTCTTCGCCCACATACTCGGCATCCAGCCGCTCGGGCATGGAGAAATCCACCTGGATGGTGCCGCACTGCCACTGGCGGCCAATCGCATCCTTGAGCGTGTACTCGATCTTGGGGCCGTAGAACGCACCCTCACCAGGCGAGAGCACATATTCGCAGCCAGACGCCTCCAGGCTGTCAATGAGCGCGGCCTCGGCCTTGTCCCAGATCTCGTCGGAGCCAATGCGCGCTTCAGGGCGCGTGGCGACCTTGTAGATGATGTCGGTAAAGCCGAAGTCCTGGTAGACCTGTTGCAGCAGGCGCGTAAAAGCCAGCACCTCAGGCTGAATCTGGTCTTCGGTGCAGAAAATATGTCCGTCGTCCTGCGTGAAGCCGCGCACACGCATGATGCCGTGCAGGCCACCAGTAGGCTCGTTGCGGTGGCACTGGCCGAACTCACCGTAGCGCAGCGGCAGGTCGCGGTAGCTCTTGATGCCCTGCTTGAAGATCAGGATATGGCCCGGGCAGTTCATCGGCTTGAGCGCGTAGTCGCGTTTTTCCGACTCGGTCGTGAACATGTTGTCGCGGTATTTTTCCCAATGGCCGGTCTTCTCCCACAGCGTCTTGTCGAGCAGCTGTGGGCCCTTGACCTCCTGGTAGCCGTTGTCGCGGTACACGCGGCGCATGTACTGCTCCACCTCCTGCCACACCGTCCAGCCCTTGGGATGCCAGAACACGACGCCCGGCGCGTGGTCATCGATATGGAACAAATCCAGCTCACGCCCCAGCTTGCGGTGGTCGCGCTTTTCAGCCTCCTCCAGCATGGTGAGGTACTGCTGCAACTCATCCTTCGTGGCCCAGGCCGTGCCATAAACGCGCTGCAGCATCTCGTTGCGGTGATCGCCACGCCAGTAGGCACCTGCCACCTTCATAAGCTTGAAGAACTTGAGCTTGCCGGTGCTGGGCACATGCGGGCCACGGCACAGGTCTTCAAAAGCACCCTCACGGTACAGGCTCACGTCTTCATTGCTAGGAATGCCAGCAATGATTTCGGCCTTGTAATGCTCGCCCAGATCCTTGAAATACGCCACCGCTTCGTCACGCGGCAACACGCGGCGCACCACCGGCTCGTCCTTGGCCACCAGTTCGGTCATGCGCTTTTCAATGGCCACCAGGTCTTCGGGTGTGAAGGGGCGCTTGTATGAAAAATCGTAGAAAAACCCGTTCTCGATCACCGGGCCAATCGTGACCTGCGCGTCCGGAAACAGCTCCTTGACCGCATAGGCCAACAGGTGGGCCGTGGAATGGCGAATCACCTCCAAGCCGTCGGCATCCTTGGCCGTCACGATGGACAAGGGGCTGTCGGTGGTGATCTGGTGGCTGGTGTCCACCACCTGGTCGCCGATTTTGCCGGCCAGCGCGGCCTTGGCCAGGCCCGAACCAATCGAAGCGGCCACCTCGGCGACCGTGACCGGGCCAGGGTATTCGCGTTGGGAACCATCGGGAAGCGTGATGTGAATCATGAAAAATCCTTGTCAAATCTTTTCAGGTGGGGTGTGCGCTTGACCTGACCCAGAAAACAAAAAAGCGCGGTACGGGTCCGCGCTTTGAAGGGGGAGAAGTGAATCTCGTGCAGGCGCGAACGGCCAGCCTTAACGGCCGGTGGACATCTCCGATGGAGTTCGCGGTGTCATAACCAGCATGCCTTTCTCGCCCTTGTACATTGATCGATGCGCGCATTTTACCCTGCCCCAACAAAAAAGCCCGAAGCGGCTGCTTCGGGCTTGTGCGCAGGGCGCGAGAGATCAGTGGAACTGCTCTTCTTCGGTCGAACC
>DAOPUP010000277.1:0-3807 GCA_035350655.1 Acidovorax sp.
CTCTCGGTGCGCGAGGCCGAGGCCCTGGTCAAAAAAATCGGTGCCGAGTTCAATCTCGTGGCCACGCGGCCTAAAAAGGAAAATCCCGCGACCT
The DNA here is from genome assembly GCA_035350655.1 of Acidovorax sp. GTDB lineage: Bacteria > Pseudomonadota > Gammaproteobacteria > Burkholderiales > Burkholderiaceae_C > Acidovorax. The sequence goes on from DAOPUP010000277.1 coordinate 95, forward strand.
CAAGCGCGTGGAAGAAGAACTCTCGGATCTGCTCATGGCCGAGGTCGAGGTGCGCGTGAAAAAGCGCGTAAAACGCAACGGTCGCATGGAAGACATGGGCGAGCTGTCCATCCAGTTCGGCTCGCTGGAGGCCCTGAACGGGCTGATCGACCGGCTGCGCGCATAGCGCCTGTGGGCGATCCCCTGCGAGATCGTCCACAGGCTCTCAAATAAATGCTGCGCCCAGGCACCAGACGGATTGCATGTGCAGTTATATTTCCTGCGGCGCCTCCAGGGGGCCATTTTCAACACGGCTGGGTGAACACCGCCGGGCCTTTCCACGACTAAAAAAGCAAACCCTTTCAATAAGAAAGCAAGCCATGAAGAAGTACTTTGCACTGACGGCGGTTGCCGCTTTGGCCTTGACCGGCTGCGTGACCACTGACATGCGCATGGGTGCGCCCGAAGCCAAGACGGTCGCCACCGGGGCCGCCGGCGGCGCCAATGCGGAAAATGCCAACAGCGAGCTGGAGCGCTGCGATTCGTCACTGGGCACCATCTCCCTGGTGGAGAACCAGACCGCTGGCTGGTACACCATCCTGACGCAGCAATACCGCCTGCCCCCCAGTTCGCAGCTGCTGCGCCTGATGATCCAGCAGTCCAATTGCTTTATCGTGGTCGAGCGCGGCGCAGCCGGCATGAACGCCATGACGCGCGAGCGCGCGCTGATGCAATCGGGTGAAATGCGCCAGGGCAGCAACATGGGCGGGGGCCAGATGGTGGCCTCTGACTACGGCCTGTCACCCGAAGTGATCTTCAACCAGAACGATGCGGGCGGCATGGGCGGCGCCATTGCGGGCCGTGCGGGTGGCGTCTTTGGGGCCCTGGCTGCGGCCACCAAGACGCGCGAGGCGTCCGTGATGCTGACGCTGGTGGACAACCGTTCGGGCGTGCAGGTGTCGGCGTCTGAAGGTTCGTCCTCCAAAACCGATTGGGGTGGCATGGGCGGTTTGTTGGGTGGTGCGGCCGGCGGCGCGCTGGGCGGCTACAGCAAGACGGCCGAAGGCAAGGTGATTTCGGCCGCCTTCATGGATGCCTACAACCAGATGGTGCGCTCGCTGCGCAACTACCGCGCGCAGACCGTCAAGGGCCAAGGCCTGGGCGGCGGCGGGCGCCTGGGTGTGGACGGCGGCGCAGCGCCGTCGCAGACCTCCGCCCCCGGTGCGGGTGCCCCCATGTCGCTGCGCGCTGCCCAGCAAAAGCTCAATGAACTGGGCTATCCCGTCGGTACGCCGGATGGCGCCATGGGCCGCGCCACGCAGAACGCCCTGCGCACCTTCCAGAAGGACAAGAACCTGCCACAGACCGGCCGCCTCGACCGGGCGACGTCGCAAGCACTGTCACAGTAACCCCTGGCGATGGCCTGCCGCACCGCGTCGTCCCGCCATCGCCTCGGGCGGCGCCGGTGCTAAAACGCTTGCCCTGGCCCCTGCCCGCGCTGCTGGCGTGGGCAGGGGCGTGGTTGATTTTTGTTGGGCTGCAGCGCGTTTTGCCTGCAGCACTGGCGCTGGTGCTGGCCTGCGCCTTGTGCACGGCCGCCAGTCTGCTGGGCAACACCTGGTGGCGCCGGGCGCTGATCGCGGCGGGGTTCCCACTGTCGCTGGCCCTCACGGGGGCGGCGGGTATGCCTGCCTGGGCCTGGCTGGTGCCGCTGGCCTTGCTGCTGCTGGTCTACCCCCTGAATGCCTGGCGCGATGCGCCGCTGTTTCCCACCCCCCCCGACGCACTTAACGACCTGCCCGACTTGGCTCCCCTGGAGCCTGGCGCGCGCGTGTTCGATGCGGGCTGCGGCCTGGGCGACGGCCTGATAGCGCTGCGCCAGGCTTATCCCTTGGCCCAACTGGAGGGTCTGGAATGGAGCCGCCCCCTGCGCTGGCTGTGCGCCCGCCGCTGTCCCTGGGCGCGGGTGCACCGGGGCGATATGTGGCAGGCTGATTGGAGCGGTTACCAGCTCGTTTACCTGTTCCAGCGTCCCGAGAGCATGGCCCGCGCCTTCGCCAAGGCCCAGGCCGAACTGGCGCCGGGCGCATGGCTGGTAAGCCTGGAATTCGCTGTGTCCGGTGTGCTGCCCCATGCGCATTTGCATGCACCGGGGGGGCGGCCGGTGTGGCTGTACCGCATGCCCGGTGCCTCGGCCAAGGCGTGACAAGCCCTCAGCGCGGCCGGTACATCTTGAACAACTGCTCCGGCCCCACCGTGAAATAGTCTGCCGGGCCGCCCCCGCGCAGGATATGCCCGGCGCTCGCCGTGTCATACACGCCGTCTTTCAACAACGCCTTGGCGATGTGCACCGCCACCACTTCGCCCAGCACCAGCCAGGTGGGCACCTTCTCGCCGTCGATGCCCTGCAGCTGCAGGATTTGCGTGCTGCGGCATTCAAAGGTGACCGGGCTTTCGGCCACGCGCGGCGGGCGCACTTTCTGCGAGGGCAGGGGCGTGAGCCCGGCCAGCGCAAACTCGCTCACCTCGGGCGGCACGGCGGCGCAGCTCTGGTTCATGGCCTCGGCCAGCGCGCGCGTGGCCAGGTTCCACACGAACTCGCCCGTGGCCTCGATGTTGCGCAGCGTGTCTTTGGCGCCAATGCTGGCAAAGCCCACGATGGGCGGCGTGTAGTTGAAGGCGTTGAAGAAGCTGTAGGGCGCCAGGTTTAGCGCGCCGGCGGCGTTTTGTGTGGAGATCCAGCCGATGGGGCGCGGGCCCACGATGGCATTGAACGGGTCGTGCGGCAGGCCATGGCCTAAGCGGGGTTCGTAGGTGTGGATGTCGGCGGTCATGTTCGAGGTGCAGCGGTTGAAAGCAGGGCGTCACGATACCCCGGGCGCCAGGAAACCCGTGCCCCGACCCCGCAAAAACCCATTTGCTCTATTTTCAATAGCGCATGGCGCTTGTTGGATAAGCATTGCAGGGCGAAACATCTCTCATTTGCGGGAAGAACGCTGGTGCAAGGCATGGGCGCCATGCCCTTACCGCACCGCCCCCAGAAACCGCCCCGGCGGCTGGCCTACCGATTTGCGCACCATGGCGCTGAAGGCGCTGGGGCTGTAGCCCAGCTCGGCGGCAATCTGGCCCATGGGCATGCGGCCGGCGGCCAGCGACACGGCCTTGGCCAAGATCACCTGCTGGCGCCACTGCGTGAAGGTGCTCGAGAGCTCGGTGCGAAACAGGCGCGCCACGGTGCGCGGGCTGGCGCCGGTGTCCTGCGCCCACGCGCTCAGGGTGGCGTGGCGCGTGGGGTCGGCCAGCACCGCCTCGCACAGGTGGCGCAGGCGCTTGTCGTGCGGCAGGTCCACACCCAGCTTTACGGCGGCGGCGCGGCGCAGCTCGCCCAGCACGAGGGCGTTGAGGTGGCGCTCGCGTGTGCGCTCGTCGGGAGGGAGGGCGGGGCCGTCGTCGGGCGTGGTGGGCAGCTCGCGCACCAGGGCGCGCAGCAGGTCGGACACCTCCAGCACGCGGCACTGGCGCCAGGCGGCCTCTTCGTGGCGCGGCACGCCCGGCCCGCAGCGCCCGCGCGGCTGGTGGAAATACAGGGTGCGCAGATCGGCGTCTTCCACCATGGTCACGGCATGTTCCACGCCGGGCGGAATCCACAGCGCGCGCGAGGGCGGCACGATGTAGGTGCCCCGGTCTGCCGTGAGCCGTATCACCCCCGTGGTCGAGATCGCCACCTGCGCCCA
>DAOPUP010000278.1:0-3792 GCA_035350655.1 Acidovorax sp.
GGCGGGCGTTGATCTCGTCCTCGCTCCAGAAGAAGCTGGAGAAGTCCTGCACCCATTCGAAGTAGCTCACCGTCACGCCGCCGGCGTTGGCGATCACGTCGGGTATGACGAGCACGCCGTTGTCGTGCAGGATGTCGTCGGCCTCGGTGGTGGTGGGGCCGTTGGCGCCCTCGATCACCATCCTGGCCTTGATGCGGCCCGCGTTGTCCTCGGTGATCTGGCCTTCCAGCGCCGCCGGGATCAGGATCTCGCAGTCGACCGCCCAGAAGTCTTCATTGGCCAGGGCGTCGGCGCCGGCAAAGCCGCCCACGCCGCCGTGCGCCTTCACATGCGCCAGCAGCGCCGGCACGTCCATGCCTCCGGCATTGAAGATGCTGCCGGTATGGTCCTGCACGGCCACCACCTTGGCGCCGGCTTCGGCAAACAGCTTGGCCGCGGTGCCGCCCACGTTGCCAAAGCCCTGCACGGCCACGCGCGCGCTTGGTATCGGCAGGCCGGTCAGCCTGGCGGCCTCCACGCCCACGGTGTACACGCCGCGGCCCGTGGCTTCGACGCGGCCCAGCGAACCGCCCAGGTCCACCGGCTTGCCGGTGACCACGCCGGTGGCGGTGGCGCCGGTGTTCATGGAGTAGGTGTCCATCATCCAGGCCATGATCTGGCCGTTGGTGTTCACATCGGGCGCGGGAATGTCCTTGGACGGGCCGATGAGCAGGCCGATCTCGCTGGTGTAGCGGCGCGTGAGGCGCTCGAGCTCGCCCAGAGAGAGCTTCCTGGGGTCCACGCGAATTCCCCCCTTGGCACCGCCATAGGGCACGTTCACGGCCGCGTTCTTGATCGACATCCAGGCCGACAGCGCCATCACCTCCGACAGCGTCACATCCTGGTGAAAGCGCACACCGCCCTTGCCGGGGCCGCGGCTCAGGTTGTGCTGCACACGGTAGCCTTCGTAGTGGGCGATGGTGCCGTTGTCCATCTCAATCGGCACATCCACGATCAGGATGCGCTTGGGGCGCTTGAGTGTTTCCACCCAGCGCGCCAGATTGCCCAGGTACGGGGTGACGCGGTCCACCTGCTGCAGGTAGGTGCCCCAGGGGCCGAGGTGGTTGGCGTCGAGGTACGACGGCAGGGTGTGGGCGGTGGCGGTGGCGGTGCTGCCGGGCGTGCCCGGCGTTCCATGGGGATGCGGCATGACGGGTTCCTTGTGCGATCGGTTCAGGTAGCGAAGCTTAGGCCTGCCGCATCGGGTTGTCCAAGGCCGGTGTGTCACGGGGTTATGCGCCGTTTGCATGATGCGCCCGTCGCGCGGGGGCGGCTGCATCGCTCTTGAAAAGATAGCTGTCAGCGCTTGCCATTCAAGCGCCGCAGCGTTCAGTGGTATCTCATCCGCTCACGCCACCGCGCCAGGCTCCCGCATGCTGCCGTCTTTGCCCGAGGCGGTGGTGCCGCCGCAGTCGCCGAGGCCCGCAGCGCCGGGCTGCCATGGTTCCCAGCCGCAGGTGGCGTCGTGGTTCGGGCCCCCGGGTCGCGGTGCTGCGGCTGGCAAAACTTACGGGGCTTCGTCCAGTTTGGCGTCCACCACGATCTTTTTCCAGTTTTTGTAGCTGGACTCCACCATCTTCTCGAACTCCTCAGGACTGCCGGTCTTGGTTTCGACATATTGGTTCCGGAGCTGCTGCGCCACATCCGGGGAATTCAGGGCTTCGTTCAACGCCTTGTTGAGCTTGGTGACCACGTCCTGCGGAATGCCTTTGGGCCCCACCAGTCCCCACCACAGTTCACCGCCTGTGCTGGAGTAGCCCCGGATGCCCGCTTCGTCCATGGTGGGAACGTCTGGCAGAAAGCTGGAGCGCTTGGGGCTGGTGACGGCCAGCGCGCGCAGCGAACCGTTCTGGATGCGCGCCATCGTGGTGTTCAGCGTGTCGAACATGAAGGTCGTGTTGCCCGCCAGCAGATCGGTCAACGCGGGGGCGCTGCCCCGATAGGGCACATGGGTCATCCGGGCGCCCGTGATGGCGCGCAGCAGTTCGCCAGACAGGTGGTTGGACGAGCCGTTGCCCGCGGACCCGAAGGTCACGTTGGCGCTTTCCTGCTTGGCCATACTCGTCAGATCGCTGACCGAGCGAAGCTTCGAGTTGCCGTTGACCAGCAACACATTGGTGTACCGGCCGAGCAAGCCGATGTTGGAGAACGACGTGATCGGGTCGTACTTGATGGACTTGCTGATGTGGGGCACGATGGTCTGAGTGCCGATGCTGCCGATGCCAATGGTGTAGCCATCGGCCGTGGCGCGCGCAATATAGTCGATGCCCATGGCACCTCCGGCGCCGGCCTTGTTCTCGACGATCACGGGAACGTTAAGGATTTCGGCCATTTTCCTGGCCACCGGGCGGGAGACCACATCCATGGGGCCGCCCGCGGCAAAAGGAACGACCCAGGTCACGGTTTTGTTGGGCCATTGCGCGTGGGCCATGCCACTGTGCAAAAGTACGGCGGCGCCGAGGGTGAAGGCGATTTTTTTGAAGAGCATGGTGTTTTCCCTGTGTCTCATTTGAACTGGGTGCGCGCCTTCTGGGCTTCGGCGCTTTGGCCGCACACCATGGCTTGATCGACGTCCATGAAAGTGGCCACATGGTTCAGCGCATTGGCAAAGGCGTTGACGCTCTGCTTGCTCATCTTCACCACGTGGGACGGCGACTTGGCCACCTGCTCGGCTTGTGCTCTGGCGAATGCCGTGGCCTGGCCGGGTGGGGTCAGCCAGTCGGCCAGGCCCCATTCCTTGGCGGTGGCGCTGTCCATCTTGTGGCCCAGCAGCATGATCTGCTTGGCTTTGGAGGCGCCCACCATGTTGACCAGGCGCGGAACGGTGTGCCACCCCAGGGGGATGCCAATCTGCACCTCCGGCACGTAGAGGAAGGCGTTGTCCGCCATGACCCGCCAGTCGCAGGCCAGCGTCAGCGCCACGCCGCCACCCACGTTGAAGCCCTCGACCGCGGCAATGGTGAGTTGGGGCAGTTCCTCCCAGGCCTTGCACATCCGGCCGCCGCTCGCGGCGATATGCCGCCGCTCGTCGAGGCTTTTGTCGTCGATGTTCCAGCGGGCAGGGTCTTTCAGGTCCACGCCGGCGGAAAACGCCTGGGGACTGCCGCTGAGGACGATGCAGGCGATGTCAAAACGCATCTTGTATTCGTCGGCGATGCGCGTGAGCTCCTGCATGGCCTGCAGCGATAGCGCATTGCGGCGCTCTCCACGGTCGTAGGTGATGACGGCGACCGGGCCGAATTCTTGGGTGGTGATCATGCGGACTCTCCGGGGTGTTTCTGTTGAACGGTTTGGTTGTGGATGGCGCCGGAGATTTCCTCGTGGCTGAATCCAAAGCGCTGGAGCACTTCGGTGCTGTGCTCGCCAATGCCCGGCGGGGGCAGGCGCACAGCGCCCGGCGTGCGGTCGAGCTTGATGGGAATGCCGGTGAATCGGTACTTGCCCATGGCCAACGACATTTGCCGGGTCGCGGTGTGTGGCAGCTGCAGCGCCTGTTCGACGGTGAGCATGGGCGCGCAGGGAACGCCCAGATCCATCAAACGCTGGAACAGTGCCTTGCTGTCGAACTGGGCGAGCAGGGCGGTGAGCTCGGCCTTGAGCGTGTCGCGGTTGCACACCCGGTCGCGATTGGTTTTGTAGAGCGCGCTGTGGGCGAGCTCAGGCTTTCCAAGCTCCTGGCAGAGCAGGGCAAATTGCCGATCGTTGCCCACTGCCACGAAGAGTTTTTCCGTCTTGGTGGGGAACAGGTCGTAC
>DAOPUP010000279.1:0-3790 GCA_035350655.1 Acidovorax sp.
AGGGCTGCCGTCAGCCCCAGATTGGACAGCGAAGAGGGGCGCAGGTCTTCGATGATGCGGCGCTTGAGGGCAATGCCGCTGTTGAGTGTTTCGGTCAAGTGCCGAAGGCGCTCGGCAATGTCGGGCGCCTGGTGGTCGATCTTGGATTTGAGCCGGGCCACATCAAGCTTGGCGGCGGTCAGCAAGGCCCCCAGTTCGTCGTGCAATTCGCGCGCCAGGTAACCGCGCTCGTCTTCGCGCACCTGCTGCAGATGGCTGGCCAGCTCGGACAACGACGCCGTGCGCTCGCGCACCAGGCCTTCGAGCCGCTCGCGCTCGCGCTCCAGCAGCTCCTGCTCGCGCTGGTTCACCTGTTGCAGCGTGCGGGCCTGGCGCAGGTACATGGAAAATGCGAGCAGCCCGATGGCCGTCACGGTGGCAATGCCGATGCGTGACAGCATCAGCGATTGCAAAATCTGGTGCCGGCTTTCCTGCACCTTCTGGGCGCTGCGATCGATCAGTGCATGGGCCTGCTGGCGGATGGACTCCATATGCTCCTTGCCCACGTCGGTGAACAGGATGAATTTCCAGGCATCCTCGTTGCCCTGGCGGCGCAGGCGCAGGCTCAGCTCCATTTCTGCCAGCTTGCGTGACACCTCGCGCGACAGGTTGGCAAACTGCTGCAGGTCTTCGGGTGACTGCAGATAGCGGGTGCGCAGCTCATCGAGGTTGGTGTGTACCGTGGCAACCGCCTTGTCGTAGGGTTCTAGATAGCTTTCGTTGCCGGTCAGCAGGTAGCCGCGCTGGCCGGTTTCCGCGTCCAGCATGCTTTGCAGCAGGCGGTTGACCGCATTGCGGGTCTGCTGCCCCTGGTTCATCTCCTCGACGGCCTGCTGCGAACGCATGTGCCCGGCCTCGTTGATGCCAATGAGCACCAGCGCGGCCAGCAGGGCAAAGGGCAGGCTCACCGCCATGCTGCGGCTCTTGCGCAGCCAGTGCCGGGAGTTTTCTTGGAAGGTCATGCGGTCGATTCCGAAAAATGGCGGGGAACTGCTACGCTGTTGCCTGCGCTACACCAGGTGGTGCAGCGCAGGCAACAACAACGACCCGGGAGTGGCATGGCTTACCCCCTGAAAGAGGCTCATGATCAAGATCGGCATTGTGGATGACCATGCGATTGTCCGAACCGGGCTGCGGCAGTTTCTGTCGGAGCATGTGGATTTGCGCGTCGAAGGCGAGGCGGGCAATGGCCGCGAAGCCATCGATCTCGTGCGCCACCATGAGATCGATGTGTTGTTGATGGACCTGTCCATGCCCGGCCAGAGCGGGCTGGACGCGCTGGCCATGTTGCGTGCCAAGGCGCCCGACATGGGCATTCTCATCCTCAGCGGCTATCCCGAAGAGCACTACGCCATCAATCTCATCCGCCAGGGCGCCAGCGGCTACCTCAACAAGGAGTGCGAGCCGTCCGAGATCGTCGAGGCCATTCGCACCATCGCACTGGGGCGGCGCTATCTTACGCCGGCCGTGGCCGAGTTGCTGGCGCAGCAGCTGAACCGCAAGGACGACGCGCCGCCGCACGAGCAGTTGTCGGAGCGCGAGTTCCAGGTGTTTCTGAAACTGGCCAAGGGTGAAACGGCCGGTGATGTCGCCAAGGACCTGTCGCTGAGCGTGAAGACGGTGAGCACCTACCGCACACGGCTCATGGAAAAAATGGGCCTCTCGTCGAACAGCGACCTGACCTACTACGCACTGAAAAACCGGCTGATCGACTGACCGGCGCAGTCTCTTGCCCCGCCTGCAGCGCTGGGGCGAGTGCTTCACGGCCGGCCCGGTCGCGGCGCTGGGGCTTCAGCGTTTTGCATGGTGTTGCTTTGCGCGATGCAATAGTCCACCAGGGCGTCGATTTCGTTGGATTTGTCAAACACCGCATCCACCCCGAGCTGCGCGCAGCGCATGCGTATGTCGGGCGTGGCGTAGTTGCTCAGCACCACCATTTTCTGGCCCGGCAGGCGGGTGCGGCAAGCTGCCAGAACCCCCAGGCCGCTGCCCTGGCGCAGAAAAAGATCCACGATGGCCAGATCCCATTGCGCACCGTGCGCGGTCAGCCACTCCTTGCCCTCTTCTTCGGTGGCGCTGGCGCCGACCGCCTCGACACAGGCGAGTTCCTCCAGAGTGCCGATCAGATTCGCCCGGATCGTGGCGTTGTCTTCAACAATATAGGTACGGAGTTTCACAGCCTGATCCATGGGATGTGACCGGTGCAGAGGCGCGAGGGTCTGGCATCTACTCTAACGGTATCGCAGGAGAAAATCTGCCAGTCGGCACGGGCTCGGATCGTAGGACGGTTCTTACTTCGACGCGGCACAGACCGGGCAATCCGGCTGCCGGTGCAGATGCATGGTGTTCCATTCCATGGCCCGACCGTCGAGCATGAGCAAGCGGCCCGCCAGCGACGGCCCGGCGCCGGACAGCAGCTTCAGCGCCTCGGCGGCCTGCATGGCGCCCACCACGCCCACCAGCGGTGCAAACACCCCCATGGTCGAGCATTGCACTTCTTCGAATGCGACGTCGGGTGGGAATACGCAGGCATAACAGGGCGAGGCTGCGGCGCGCGGGTCCACCACGGTGATCTGTCCGTCAAAGCGGATCACCGCCCCGATCACCAGGGGCTTGCCATGGCGCACGCAGGCGGCGTTCACCGCGTGGCGCGTGGCGTAGTTGTCGCTGCAGTCCAGCACTACGGTGGCCTGGGGCACCAGCGTGTCGAGCAAGGCGGCATCGGCGCGGGCCTGCAAGGCAGTGACCTGCACGTCCGGGTTGATCGCCGTGATGGCCTGCGCCGCCGACACCACCTTGGGCTGCCCCACGCGGGCCGTGGTGTGGGCAATCTGGCGCTGGAGGTTGGTCAGGTCCACCACATCGTTGTCGACCAGCGTGATATGCCCGACACCCGCCGATCCGAGAAACAATGCTGCCGGTGAGCCCAGGCCGCCCGCGCCGATGACCAGTGCATGGCTGGCCAGAATGCGTTCTTGCCCCTCGATGCCCACTTCGTCGAGCAGGATGTGGCGGGAGTAGCGCAGAAGCTGGTCATCGGTCATGGTGGATTCTTTTGGGCGCACGGCGCGTGAAAAAGGCCGGGCTCCTGGGGGAGCCCGGCCTGGATGGAAAGAGAACGGTCTCAGTTCTCTTTCTTTTCTTCCTTGCGCTCGGTCAGCGTCTTGCTGACCAGCACGGGACGGCCCTTGAACTGGTTCAGGGCCTGCGTCAGCTGGAAGTCCTTGTCGGTGCCGAACTCGGGAATCTTGCGTTCCGCCACGGGTTTCTTGGCTTCTTCTTCCAGGCGCTTGCGGGCTTCTTCGCGGGCTTTTTCGCGACCTGCGTCCTTTTGCTCCTCGCCCTGGCCGCTGCCCAGGTGCTTGTCCAGGTCGGCCTCGCGCATGCGCAGCGCCGCAAACACATTGCCTTCTTCCGACTCGTCGATCATTACGTCGGGCACGATGCCCTTGGCCTGGATCGACTTGCCGCTTGGGGTGTAGTAGCGGGCCGTGGTGAGCTTGAGGCCGGTGTCCGGGCCCAGCGGGCGCACGGTCTGCACCGAACCCTTGCCAAAGGTCTGGCTGCCCATGATGGTGGCTCGCTTGTGGTCCTGCAGCGCACCGGCCACGATCTCGCTGGCCGAGGCCGAGCCTTCGTTGACCAGCACGATCAGCGGCACCGTCTTGAGCGCTGCGGGCAGCCGCTTGAGCGGGTCGCCGCTGCCGCGGCGCAGGTAGAACTCGGGCGCTGCCTTGTAGGTGGCCTTGCT
>DAOPUP010000280.1:0-3751 GCA_035350655.1 Acidovorax sp.
GGGGCCTTGCAGCAGGCGCAGGCAGCGGCGCCTTGGAACGTGGGCCAATGGCTCTAACATGGCCGTTATGCCCGATACCGCTTTCGATCCCCTGGCCAGCGCGGCCGTGCTGACACTGGCCCGTCTGGGGCGCACGCCCCGGCCGCTGGACCTGCCCGCCGCGCTGCGCCCGCAAGATGCTCCACAGGCCTACGCCGTGCAAGACGCCGTGGTGCGCCAGCGCGGGGCGATCGCTGGCTGGAAGGTGGGGGCGGCATCGCCCCAGGCGCTGCCTGCACGCGCGGCGCTCACCTGCGATTCGGTGTGGGTGGCACCCGCCGGCCAGGCGGTGCGCTTGCCTGCCGCGGGCTTTGCCGTGAGGGGGGTGGAGGCCGAGCTGGTGTACGAGCTCGGCGCTGACCTGCCGCCGCGCGCAACGCCCTACCGCGCGGCCGAGCTGCTGGCGGCCGTGGCCTCGGTGCGGGCCGCCATCGAGCTGTGCGACACACGCTATGCCGCATGGGCCCAGCAGGGCGAATGGAGCCGCCTGGCCGACCAGGCCTGCCATGGCGCCTTGATCGTGGGCTCTGGCACGGACGATGTCACCGGGGTGCACGCCCTGGAGCAATCGGTGCGCCTGTCGGTGAATGGATCGGTGGCCGTGCAGCATGCCGCCTGGGGCAACCCGGCGGGCGACCCGCTGCGGCTGCTGCTGTGGCTGGCCAATGAGGGCGCACACAGCCTGGGCGGCCTGCGCGCGGGCCAGTGGGTGACCACGGGATCGTGCACCGGCACGGTATTGGTGGCGCCAGGGGCGGTGGTGGTGGCCGACTTTCCCGGCCTGGGCCGTGCCGAGCTGCACCTCCCCTGAGGCGCTGAGCCTCGCGCGCACGTTGCACGCCGGTGCCCGCGCAGGTTGGGAGTGATTCAGGCTTGAAGCCCTTGTTTTTCAATGGTATTTTGCTATTGAAATTGAATTGAAGGCATGGGCTGGCAGTGGGCGATGGCTGCCCGCAGGCGCCCCGGTCCCGGGATGCGCAGGCGGTCATTGGGACCGGGGACAATGGCAGCCGATCCCTGACCCGTGACCAAGCCGAGACAACCGCATGGACCCCGAAACCCTTTCTGCCCGTGCCTCCAGCGCCCCCCCGGACCCTGGCGCGCATGCCGACCCCAACCAGTTTGCTTTGCTGCGCCAGCGCCGCTTTGCGCCGTTCTTCTGGACGCAGTTCTGTGGCGCGGCCAACGACAACCTGTTCAAGTTCGCCTTCACGGTGATGGTGACCTACCAGCTCAGCGTGTCGTGGCTGCCGCCCGCCATGGCGGGGCTGGTGATTGGGGCGCTGTTCATCCTGCCGTTTTTGCTGTTCTCGGCCACCTCGGGGCAGCTGACCGACAAGTTCGACAAGACCCGCATGATCCGCTTCGTGAAGAACCTGGAGATCGCCATCATGCTGGTGGCGGCGGGGGGCTTTGTGGCGGGCAGCGTGCCGGTGCTGCTGCTGTGCACCTTTTTGATGGGCGTGCATTCCACGCTGTTCGGGCCGGTGAAATTTTCCTACATGCCCCAGGTGCTCAGCGAGCGCGAGCTTACGGGCGGCAACGGCATGGTCGAGATGGGCACCTTCGTGGCCATCTTGCTGGGCAACGTGGCCGGGGGCCTGCTGGTGGCGCTGCCCGAGAACGGACTGATAGGGGGCCATGCCACCGTGGCCGTGGCCTGCGTGGTGCTGGCGCTGCTAGGGCGGGCGGTGGCGCAGTTCATTCCCACGGTGCCAGCCACCGACCCGGGCCTGGCCATCCAATGGAACCCGTTCACCGAGACCTGGCGCAACCTGAAACTGGCGCGCGAAAACCCCGTGGTGTTTCGCTCGCTGCTGGGCATCAGCTGGATGTGGTTTTTTGGCGCGGTGTTCCTCAGCCAGTTCCCCAGCTTTGCCAAAGAGGTGCTGCATGGCAACGAGCAGGTGGCTTCGCTGCTGCTGGTGGTGTTTTCCATCGGCATCGGCACCGGATCGCTGCTGTGCGAGGTGCTGTCGCGCCGCCATGTCGAGATCGGCCTGGTGCCGCTGGGCGCCATCGGCATGAGTGTGTTTGCCATCGATCTGTACTTTGCCGCGCGCGGCCTGCCGCCGTCCGAGACCATGGGCCTGGCCGCCTTCGTGGCACAACCTGCGCATTGGCGCGTGCTGGCCGACCTGGCGCTGCTGAGCCTGTGTGCCGGCCTGTACAGCGTGCCCATGTACGCGCTGATCCAGATGCGCAGCCAGCCCACGCACCGCGCGCGCATCATCGCGGCCAACAACATCCTGAATGCGCTGTTCATGATCGGCAGCGCGCTCATCGCCGGCGCGCTGCTGGGCGCGGGCTGCACGGTGCCGCAGATCTTTTTGTTCACGGGGCTGGCCAATGCGGTGGTGGCGTTCTACATCTTCATGCTGGTGCCTGAATACCTTTTGCGCTTTGTGGCCTGGGCGGCATCGCGGTTTGTCTACCGCTTCAAGGTGCAGGGCGATGAGCACCTGCCCACCACCGGCGCCGCCATCCTGGCGTGCAACCATGTGAGCTTTGTCGATGCCGTGCTGCTGATGGCGGCCAGCCCGCGTCCCATCTATTTCGTGATGGACCACCGCATTTTTCGGGTGCCGGTGCTGGGCGCATTGTTCCGCCTGGCCCGGGCGATTCCGATTGCGCCGCAAAAGGACGACCCGCGCGTGTATGCAGCAGCGTTCGAGCGCGCCGCCCAGGTGCTGCAGGGCGGCGATCTGCTGGCCATTTTTCCAGAAGGCGGCATCACCCAAGACGGGCAACTGCAGGAGTTCAAGGGCGGCATCATGAAGATCATCGAGCGCGCGCAGCAAGAGGGCATCGAAGCGCCCGTGATTCCCATGGCGCTGACCCACCTGTGGGGCTCGTTCTTCAGCCGCATCGAGCGCGGTGCGGCCATGGTGCGGCCCTTTCGGCGCGGGATGTTCAGCCGGGTCGGGCTCAACGTGGGCCACCCCATGCCATCGGGCGAAGTGCAGCCCGCGCTGCTGCGCGAGCGGGTGGCGCGCCTGATAGAGGCTTAGCTCTATCGGTACCAGTAGCCCGGCGGCGGTGGCGGTGGCGCCAAGGGCGCGCCGTAGGACGGCCCGGGCGAGCCCGGGCTGCTGAGCATGCGGCCATAGACCGGCACCTGGTGGCCGCGCGCATACATGCATTGCACGTAGGCGCTGTCGTAGCCGCGCTGGCCGCCGTAACCGGCAGACTGGGCATTGCCCGCGCCCACGGTGGAGCCCATCAGCAGGCCCATGCCCGCACCGGCTGCCGCACCCTGGTGGTTGCCGCCCAGCGCGGCGCCCGCCAGCGCGCCGACCGCCGTGCCCACCACGGCGCTGCCCACGGCGCTCTGGTTGATCGCATCGCTGGCACCACCGATCTGCATCTGTGCGTACTGCCGGCAGTGGATGTCGTCGAGCCTGAATTGCTCGAAGCTCTTGGTGCTGCCGGGCAGCACCATCACGCTGGGGCCGGTGGGCATCACCGTGCAACCGGTCAAGGCCAGCGCCAGCAGTGGCAGACTGGCGAGGGATAGGGCTTTCATCATGCTTCCTCAGGTAGGGAACGGGGCCACGGTCATGGCACTGGGGGGCGGCTGCCTGTCAGGTGCCGGTGAGGTGGCTGGTCAATTGGCCGGTGGCTGGGCCGGCACCTGCAGCCAACCGCCAGGGCAGTTCGTGACGTAAGGGTAATAGCCATCGGGCTGGTTGCAGCGGTACCAGTAGCCCGG
>DAOPUP010000281.1:0-3749 GCA_035350655.1 Acidovorax sp.
GTGGCCTACGCCAAGGAGCTGCACAAGATCGTCACCTGGATCGGCATCTGCGACGGCAACATGCAGGAAGGCAGCTTCCGCTGCGACGCCAACGTGTCGGTGCGCAAGCCCGGTGCCGCTTTAGGCACGCGCCGCGAGATCAAGAACCTGAACTCCTTCAAGTTCATGCAGCAGGCCATCGACTACGAGATCCGCTGGCAGATCGAGCAGATCGAGGACGGCCACGCCATCCAGCAGGCCACGGTGCTGTTCGACCCCGACACGGGCGAGACCCGCGCCATGCGCACCAAGGAAGACGCGGCGGACTACCGGTATTTTCCCGACCCCGATCTGCCGCCGCTTCATATTTCAGAGCAATGGGTGCAGGAGCAACGTGCGCTGATGGCCGAATTGCCGCGTACCATGGCCGCCCGTTTCGTGGCCGACTACGGCCTGCCCGAATACGACGCCACCACGCTCACCCAGAGCAAGGCCATGGCCGCCTACTTCGAGGCTGCGGCGAAAGCCTGCGGCCAGGCCAAGCTGGTCAGCAACTGGATCATGGGCGAAGTGTCACGCCGCCTGAACGCGGGCGAGATCGGCATCGAGCAGGCGCCGGTGTCGTCCACGCAGCTGGCGGCGCTGATAGCGCGCATCGCCGACGGCACGATTTCCAACAATGCCGCCAGGCAGGTGTTCGACGCCTTGTGGGCCGGTGAATCAAAGGACGTGGATGCCGTCATCGACGCCAAGGGTCTCAAACAGATGAATGACAGTGGCGCGCTGGAGAAAATCGTCGACGAGGTGATCGCCGCCAACGCCGACAACGTGGCCCAGTTCAAGGCAGGCAAGGACAAGGCGTTCAACGCACTGGTGGGCCAGATCATGAAGGCCAGCAAGGGCAAGGCCAATCCGCAGCAGGTCAACGACCTCTTGCGTGCACGGCTCACGGCATAAGAACCCGCCCACGATCTGCGACAGGGCGCTGAGCGCCTGCCGGCGGGGCCGTCAGGGCGCTGCGGCAGGCGCGAGCTTGGTGGAGGCGGCGGCAGGCGCCAGCTGGGCCGCCCACAGCCGGCGCAGTTGCACCAGCTCGGCGTCAAAACGCTGGTGAATGCGGCGTTTTTCCATCTCCTGATTGATCACGAAGCGTCGCTGCTCTGCCATGCCGTCATCGTTTTCGGCGATCTTGCGGCGCAGCACCAGGGGCGCCTTGGCAGGGTCTCTCTGGTAGAACTCCATTTCAGAGTCCAGGGCCTTGCGCTGCTGTTGCAGCTCCAACATCCGCTTGTCAGAGATCGCCGTGACCTCGTCCAGCAGCTGAATGGCAGCCGCGCGTTCCGCGTCATGGGCTGCCTTGTCGGGATAGCGGGCCGTCAGAACCCGCTCGCGGCGGCGCTCTTCCTGCTGGCGGCTGTGCTCCTCCGCCTCCTTGCGGCGCTGCGCTTCCAGCGCCGCCCGCTCCTGCTCCGTCAGGGAGGGGCCGATCTGACGGCGCACGGTGCCCGAGGGGCCCAGTTCCCGCTGCTCGCGGTCCAGGCATTCGGCAATGGGACGGTCTGCCGTCAGACGACGCCCCTGGCGGTCGACACAGGAGTAGATGCTGCCGGAGTTGGACTGCGCCCAAGCGAACGGAAACACCACGCTGGCAACCACCCCCATCCCCAGAAACCACTTCAATCTGCTCAACTGGATGACCCTTCATTGACTCCGTACCGCTGGCGGTAGGCCAGCACCCGCTCGTGGTGTTCACCCATCTGCGCCCCACCCTTTTGGGAAAGATACAGCAATAAGTCTGCCAGCGTGGCAATGGCGCACACCTGCATACCCAATTGCTGGCGCACGTACTGCACGGCGCTGTGCGCCACATCCTGACCATTCTCGGTGGCTTTTTCCTGGCGGTCTAGCGCAATCGCTACGGCGTGCGGCACAGCGCCGGCCGCACGGATGATGGCAATCGACTCGCGTGCGGCGGTGCCCGCCGACATCACATCGTCAATGATCAGCACGCGCCCCTTGAGCGGCGCGCCCACCAGCGTGCCCCCTTCGCCATGGTCCTTGGTCTCTTTGCGGTTGTAGGCAAAGGGCACATTGCGCCCTTGGCGCGCCAACTCCACGGCCACCGTGGCAGCCAGAGGAATGCCCTTGTAGGCAGGGCCGAACACCATGTCGAATTCGATTCCGCTGGCCAACAGGGCTTTTGCATAGAATTCTGCGAGACGGCCCAGCTTGTCCCCGTCGTCGAAGAGGCCGGCGTTGAAAAAATACGGGCTCAGGCGCCCCGCCTTGGTCTTGAATTCCCCGAAACGCAGCACGCCCGCCTCGACGGCAAAACGGACAAAATCCTGCGCCAGACGGCCCTGCTCAGGGGATTGCGCGCCAACATTCACCATGGAAATTCCTTGTTCAAGTTAACCAGCCTCAATCTCAACGGCATCCGATCCGCCACCAGCAAGGGCGTGGAGCGCTGGATCGCAACCACCCGTCCGGATTGTATTTGCGTGCAGGAAGTGAAGGCCCAGGCCGCCGATATCGCCACGCGTTTCGAGCAGCTGGCCGAAATGCAGGGCCACTTTCACTTTGCCCAGAAAAAGGGCTATTCGGGTGTCGGCATCTACACCCGCCACGAGCCCAGCGAAGTCATCGCCGGCTATGGTTCGCCCGAGTTCGACGCCGAGGGGCGTTATATCGAGCTGCGCTTTGACACGCCCACGCGCAAGCTGTCCATCATCAGCGCCTACTTTCCCAGCGGCTCGTCGGGTGAAGAACGCCAGCAGGCCAAGTTCCGCTTCCTCGAGGCCTTCCACCCGCACCTCATGGCCACCAAGGGCGCGCGCGAATTCATCCTGTGCGGCGACATCAATATTGCGCACCAGCCAATCGATCTGAAGAACTGGCGCAGCAACCAGAAGAACAGCGGTTTCCTGCCCGAGGAACGCGCCTGGATGACAAAGTTGTTACACACAACTGACCCCGATGGCGGGCTGGTGGACGTTTACCGCCAACTGCAACCCACGGCCACCGACACCGCCTACACCTGGTGGAGCAACCGCGGCCAGGCCTACGCCAACAACGTGGGATGGCGCCTGGACTACCACCTGGCCACACCCGCGCTGGCAGCCCTCGCGCGCACCGAGCACATTTACAAGGACGAAAAATTCTCGGACCACGCGCCGATTACCGTGGATTACGACTTCACGCTCTAACCGGCGCCATCGCCTCTTTACATCCAGCCCGCTGCCATGCCAGAACCTCTTGATCCGACACCGCCCCAGTGCTTCAGTCCCCAGGACCCGGACGCCCTCTGGCAGCTGGTCACCACCCCGCACCCGGTGGTGGGCAAGGCACGCCACCTGGGCGAAGCCCTTTTGCAGGCAGGCCTCATCAGCGAAGACACGCTGCTCGAAAGCTTGAAGGCCCAGAAGACGGAACATGGTCAAGGGATCCGCCGCCAGGTGGGCCAGATCCTGGTGGACCGCGGCGACATGACGCAAGACCAGTTGCGGCGCGTGATTGACAGCTGGCTGGGCGAGTACATGGTGAACCCCGTTCACCTGACGCCCGACGCGGTCGCGCTGGCGCTGGTTCCCCGTGCGGTGGCCGAACGCGAGTCCGTACTGCCCTTGCTGGCCCGCGAGGACGCGCTGGTGCTGCTCATGGCAGACCCCGGCGACCGCGTGCTGCTCGACGAACTGCGCTTTCTGACCCAGCGGCTGCTGATTCCGCTGCATGCCGCGCCCGGCACCCTGGTGCCCGCCATCGCCAAGGCC
>DAOPUP010000282.1:0-3743 GCA_035350655.1 Acidovorax sp.
CTGGCGCATAGTCGCCCAGGATCATGAGTTCGGGCAGTTCGGCCTGAAGAACGGGTATGACGGCTTCCCACTGACGGTCACGATCCGGCCACAGGATGCAGGCCGGTGCGACCTGAACCTCCGGGTTGAAGACGGCGGCATCACGAACCGCTTTCAGGAGATGATCAAGCACTCTCATGCTTCACCACCAGAGTTATCCGCAGATTGCGCCGATTCACGCAGACTATTTTTCTCTAAATCTGTGCAATCTGTGTCATCTGCGGACAGATATTTACCCGCAGATGATTCCAGTTTTTGCAGATGGGGGCTGTATTCATTCATAAATCTGCGTCCTTCTGCGTTATCTGTGGATTCTTTTCCCGTGCGGCGCGTTTCTCGGCCAGAGTCAGGTGGTGGTCGTTGATGCGGTCGCCTTCCTTGCCGCCGTAGCTTGGGCCGAGGTGGTACCAGGGGACGGATTGCACGTCCTTGCCGCGGTCTTTGTCCCATTTGATGTTGGGTTTGTCGCGCAGGATGCCGGCGGCTTTTTTGCCGACGTCGGGAACGCTCAGGAAGGGGCGGATGTTGAGGCGCACGCCGTCGTTGAGATCGGGGTGCCAGCCGATGGGCTGTTGTTCCAACGGTTTCCAGCGCACGAAGATGTCGTAGGGGGCTTCGCCTTCGAGGATCAGCTCCAGGCGTTTTTTCAGCACTTCAGCAGCGGCGAGTTTTTCCTGGGCGCCGTCTACGCCGCTTTCGGCATCGCGCTTCTGGCGGCTGATCCAGTCGCCGAGGTAGGTGTAGATCAGGGCTTCCAGCGTCTTGTAGTCGAGCTTGTGGTAGTTGACGAGGGCGGCGAAGCCGTCGCGCAGGCCGTCCCAGATGTGCCAGATGAAGGGGCGGTGGTGGAAGAGCTTGCAGTGCTGGGTGAAGAACTTGTCGCGCAGCCAGGTTTCCAGCGACTTGCCGGCGTGGTCGGCGGCGGTCAGCAACTGGGCGAGAACGTCGTTGCTCCAGGCATCGCCGTAGGCTGCGGCCAGCAGATTGAGCAGGCGGTCGCTGGCGGCGGCTTCGCGGCCCACGGGCGGGATGCAGACGATGCCGTCCTGGTCGGCGTGACTGGCGAGCGACTGGCTGCGGGCAATCCATTCACGCGCCTCATCCGCCAGTTCCATGTCCGCATCGGTCTCCGCTGGCCAGCGGTAGCCCAACAGGCGGGCGACGGCGACTTGCAGCACCGTGGCATCGGTGCGCAGCGGGCCGTGGGCGGTGCACTTTTCATCTTCATCCCAGATGACCGAGCCGCAGGGGTGACCGTGGAACAGCCATTGGGTGGGGTCGTCGGAATAGGGTTGGGGCAGGCCGTGGGGGTAGCGCTCGGCGGCGACTTGTTGCCAGTGGTCGAGGTCGAAGGGGACTTTCAGTAGGTTATGAGGGGTTACCTTCAAACTCTGATCAATTTTCCTCACCTCCTGCCCGTGCATACCAGACTCACAAAATGCCCAAAGTGCTGGTAAATTTTGTGGATTATTCGGTACCACCGCACAGGCGTTGCAATCGTAGATCTCTCCCGAATACAACGTAACAGGTAGCTCCCGCATCTGACTAACAACAACCCCAGGTTTCCCCCAGTTGGGCTTGCCCCGAAGCCAATTTTGAGCTGCGTGATTCAAATGCTTAACGCTTTGGGCTAGTCGCGCCATTGAACCGGCCTCGTTTTCCCAAAATATGACTTCGTTCTGTCCGCCGTAGATATCAGTGGAAGAGACAGTGCCTTGGTGAAACCTCCATATGCCACTCAAAATTTTTCCAACTTCCCAGAAACATCGGTTGAATCTTGGGGCATCACCTGCGGAACAACCAGATAACGCGGAAGCGAACTCACTGAGCAATTGACCACCAGAGAGCATGTCTAAGGAAATAATACAATCCGGATTCCCCAACTGTCCCTGCTGGCTGACCGCCGCCAATGCCCCCTCGCGCAGCAGGCGGGCTTTTTCCTCGGGGTTTTTGGGGGCGCTGGCATCCACGCCATGCAGTTGAAAATCGGCGGCGGCCTGGGCGCGGGTTTGGGTCAGCAAAATAGCCTGCACCACTTCGCCGCTGATGGTGTCAAACGCCCCCGGCCCCAGCCGCGCCAGCAGGTTCCATTGCACGCGCTTCAATAGCGATTCGCGCTGCTTTTTGTAGCTGGTGAGAAACAGCCAGTTCTGCGGCATGACGATTTGCACCACGCCGGCCGCTTGGCACAGCTCCAGGCAGCGTTCCAGAAACACGTTGGCCAGGTCGTTCTTGGCCTCGGGGTAATGGGTTTCGCAGAAGGTTTTCAGCGCCTCGTCCTGCTTGCCGCGGGCCAGATAGGGCACGTTGGTGATGACCAGGTGGTAGCGCCCCGCCAGCAGGCGCGCTGCTTCGAGTAGGCCCTGGGCGCTGAGGGCGTGATCCCAGCGGGTTTCGTCTTCGCTGCGTTTGGCTGCAGCCTCGCGGGCCAGCGCCGCGCCCAGAAACTCGCCCAGTTCCTGATAGCCGGCACCCAGCAGATCGCCTTGGGTTTTGTCCGGCGACAGCAGGCTGCCGAGCAAGGGGGCCTGAGCAAAGAGCCGATGCAGCCGCGCCAGCCCCTCGCGCAGATGCGCGGCATTGGGGGCATCGGCGGGCACCAGGGCTTCCCAGTCCTGCATCTTGGCCGCGACCTGCAAACCGCAGCAGGCGATGTGGGGCGCGGGGATTTCGCGCACGCCCAGCGGCTGGCCGCGCTCGTCGGGGTAGCGCCAGGCTTCCAATGCCACGGCAAACACGGCGATTTCCACGCAGCGCGGGTCCAGCTCCAGCCCGTGGAGGTTCTCGGCCAGCACGCGATCCACCGCTTCCCTGGCGCTCAGGCCCTCCGCCGCCATGCGCATGGGCACCAGCATCAGCAAGGCGGCCACCAGAAAGTGGCCCGAGCCGCAACAGGGGTCGAGCAGCTTGAAGTCGGCCAGCCCTTTTTCTGGATCTTGGGGCCAGCCCTCGAAGCTGCCAGCAGCGGGCGTGCCGTCTTCCAGGGTGCGGAAGTAGTCGAGTTCGACCGGACAGGGCTTGCCCGGATGGCGCGTGGCCCACCAGGCGCCCAGCGAGTTGTGCAGCAGGAAGGCCACCATGTAGGGCTCGGTGAAGAGCTGGGTGACGGCGGGCAGCTCATCCGCGCCAATCTTCACTTCGGACTGATTGATACGGTCCTTGTTGTCGGCCTGCCAGAACTGGTACACCCAGCCCAGGCTGTCGCTGGCGTGGAACACCTCGACCGGCAGCGCGGCCAGCAACTGCTCCAGCTCGCTTTGGTGCTCGGGGGCAAAGCCCAGCTCGAACACCGGCGAGCCGGGCTTGAACACCTGCGGCAGCATGCGGGCGGCCAGCGTGCCGGCCAGCTCCCAGCCGCTCTTGGCGCCTTCGTCGGGGGCAAGTTCCTCGCACTCTTCCAGGGTGACGGCCACGCCGTCGTACATCAGCAGGTTGTTGTCGGCCAGGAAGCGGGCGAACAGCATGCGGTGCCAGTGCTGGTAGGCCACCTCCTGGGTAAGGTGGTCCATGGTCTGCACTTTGCCGCCGTTCAAGGAATCGCCCAGTTGCCGGCCGTGGGCGCGCAGGCGGCGGCGCAGCTCACGGTCCTGTTCGCTCAGGTGAGCAAAGGGCGCGGCCTCACCCACACCAAGCTGTTCCAGCGCGGCAGGGGCGGCGTCCTCGGCAATATCACGCGCATCCTTGATGGTGCGTTCGAGTCGGTT
>DAOPUP010000283.1:0-3736 GCA_035350655.1 Acidovorax sp.
GAACCCCGCCATGCGCCAGCGCTTCATGGCACTGGCGGCGCAAGCGCAGGTGCGGTGCCGCATTTTGTCGTTCGAGGCGCACTTGGCGGTGCTGCGCGAGCGGGTGCGCAGCCGCCAGCTGGCGGGGGGCGATGCGTCAGAGGCCTCGGTGCAGGTGCTGGAATCGCAATGGGCGGCGGCCCAGCCGCTCTCGCCCGCCGAAGAGGCGCTGACAGTGCGTGTGGACACCACCCGGCCGGTGGACTGGAGTGCGCTTTTGCCGCCGGGCGATGGCGGGGCATCGGCTACATCGCCAGTTGGCCCGGCATGAAATACAGCAGCACGCTGGTCATGACCAGGTAGCGAAAGAACTTGCCCACCGCCATGTAGGCCAGGCAAGGCCAGAACGGCAGCTTGAGCCAGCCTGCCACGGCGCACAGCGGATCGCCCACCACGGGCAGCCAGCTCAGCAGGCAGGTTTTGGCCCCCCATTTGCGCAGCCAGATGCGCGCGCGGCGCTCGGTGCGGCTGAGGTCGCGTGCCGGTTTGGCATTGGCGCTTGGGGGGGAGCCGGCACGCCGGTGGCGCCGTGCCGCATCCCATGCGCGGTGCGCGCCCAGGCCCATCCACCAGCTCACGCCGCCGCCCAGGGTGTTGCCCAGGGTGGCTACGCCAATGGCAGGCCAGAACAGGTCGGGGTTGAGCTTGATGAGGCCAAACACCGCCGGCTCCGAGCCCAGTGGCAGCAGCGTGGCCGAGATGAACGAGACGACAAAGACCGTGCCCAGTCCGAACTGCGGCAAAGCCAGCCATTCGAGCAGCTGTTGCATCCAGATTTCCATAGGCGGCAAGTGTAGGGCGGCGGCTTTTCGCGCTGCAGGCGGGGACATTTGGGGGCATTGCACCCGCAAGGCTGCGCCCGGGCGGGCGGTGGCCGAGGTGGATCAGGCCGTGCACAGAGCCGGCCGATGCCCACGGAGGGCGCTGTCCGTGCATTTCGGTTGCTGAAATTTTGAGCAGGTACAATCCCGCCTCCTTTTTCAGCATTCGCTGCACCCCCCATTCCTCCCCTCCCCATGCAGATCGGCCACATCCCTTTGGCGAACCGCCTGTTCGTTGCCCCCATGGCGGGCGTCACGGACCGGCCGTTTCGCCAGCTGTGCAAGGCGCTGGGCGCGGGCTATGCCGTGAGCGAGATGGTGACCTCGCGCAAGGACCTGTGGAACAGCCTCAAGACCTCGCGCCGCGCCAACCACGAGGGTGAGCCCGGGCCCATTGCCGTGCAGATTGCCGGAACCGAGGCGCAGATGATGGCCGAGGCCGCGCTGTACAACGTGGACCGCGGCGCGCAGATCATCGACATCAACATGGGCTGCCCCGCCAAGAAGGTGTGCAACAAATGGGCTGGCTCGGCGCTCATGCAGGACGAGGCGCTGGCCGTGGAAATTGCCGCTGCCGTGGTCGCGGCCTGCGTGCCGCGCAACGTGCCCGTTACGCTCAAGATGCGCACCGGCTGGTGCCAGCAGCACAAGAATGCGGTTGCATTGGCACGCCAGTTCGAGGCCGTTGGCATCCAGATGCTCACGGTGCACGGCCGCACGCGCGAGCAGGGTTACAAGGGCCAGGCCGAATACGACACCATTGCCGCCGTGAAGGCCGCCGTGCGCGTGCCGGTGGTGGCCAATGGCGACATCACCTCGCCCGAGAAGGCGCGCGATGTGCTGGCCGCCACGGGCGCGGACGCCCTCATGATCGGCCGCGCCGCCCAGGGCCGGCCCTGGATTTTCCGTGAGGTGGGCCATTTCCTGGCCACCGGCGAACACCTGGCGCCCCCGTTGGTGGCCGAGCTGCGGCGCCTGCTGCTGGAGCATCTGCAGGACCATTACCGCCTGTACGGTGAGCTCACCGGCGTGCGCAGTGCGCGCAAGCACATTGCCTGGTACCTGCGTGCGCTGCCCGGCGGCGAGGCCTTGCGGCAACACATCAACACGATAGAAGACTGCACCACGCAGTGGCAGGCCGTGGCCGACTACCTGGATGCCCTGGCGCAGCAGATGGACCGGCTGCCTGCCACCACCGGCGTGGATGCCGACACACAAGAACAAGAGAGATTGGCTGCATGAGCAAGAAAAGCATTGAAGAATCCGTGCGCGAAAGCCTGCAAGGCTACTTTCGCGACCTGGGCGGTGAGACGCCCGATGGCATGTACAACATGGTGGTCCGCCTGGTTGAGAAACCCCTGCTGGAGGTGGTGATGCAGCAGGCGGAGAACAACCAGTCGCGCGCCGCCGATTGGCTGGGCCTGAACCGCAACACCCTGCGCAAAAAGCTCGTCGAGCACAAGCTGCTCTGATATCTGGAACGCTGTCGCTATTAAATTTGTAGCTACATGTGCTTGATATATAAGCACTGCAGCCTGTTTTTATTCAAACCCTTCCTACCCACACCATGAACGCACTCCTCTCCGTTTCCGACAAGACCGGCATCGTCGAATTCGCGCAAGCCCTGCACGCGCTGGGCATCAAGTTGTTGTCCACCGGCGGCACCGCCAAGCTGCTGGCCGACCAGGGCCTGCCCGTGACTGAGGTGGCCGAAGTCACGCAGTTCCCCGAGATGCTCGACGGCCGCGTGAAGACGCTGCACCCCAAGGTGCACGGCGGCCTGCTGGCCCGCCGCGAGCTGCCCGAACATATGGAGGCCCTCAAGGAACACGGCATCGACACCATCGACCTGCTGGTGGTCAACCTCTACCCCTTTGAAGCCACCGTCGCCAAGCACGGCTGCACGCTGGCCGATGCCATCGAGAACATCGACATTGGTGGCCCCGCCATGGTGCGCAGCGCCGCCAAGAACTGGAAGGATGTGGGTGTGATCACCTCGGCCGACCAGTACGATGCCGTGCTCGCTGAACTCCAGGCCAACGGCAAGCTGTCCGACCCACTGCGCTTTGCGCTGGCGGTGGCGGCGTTCAACCGCATCGCGCAATATGACGGCGCCATCAGCAACTACCTCTCCAGCGTGCAGTTTGAAGCCGACAAGCTGGCGGAAGACTACGTGCCCGCCATGGCGGTCTTCCCCGCCCAGGCCAATATGTTCGCCACCAAGGTGCAAGACCTGCGCTACGGTGAAAACGCCCACCAGCAAGCCGTCTGGTACCGCGACCTGGCCCCGGTGGCTGGCTCGCTGGCCACCGGCGTGCAATTGCAGGGCAAGGAGCTGAGCTACAACAACATCGCCGACGCCGACGCTGCCTGGGAATGCGTCAAGAGCTTTGAGGCCCCGGCCTGCGTCATCGTCAAACATGCCAACCCCTGCGGCGTGGCTGTGGGCCTGGACGCCCTGAGCGCCTACAGCAAGGCCTTCCAGACCGACCCGACCAGCGCCTTTGGCGGCATCATTGCCTTCAACCGGGTGGTCGATGGTGCAGCCGCCCAGCAGATTGCCAAGCAGTTTGTCGAGGTGCTGATGGCCCCCGGCTTCACGGCCGAGGCGCTGGAAGTGTTCAAGTCCAAGGTCAACGTGCGCCTGATGCAGATCACCTTGCCCGAGCACTACGGCACCGTGCGCAACGCCATCGAGACCAAGCGCGTGGGTTCGGGCCTGCTGGTGCAGACGGCCGACAACCACGAGCTGGCGCTGACCGACCTGAAGGTGGTCACCACCAAGCAGCCCTCGCTCGAAGAAATGGAAGACCTGCTGTTCGCATGGCGGGTGGCCAAGTACGTCAAGAGCAACGCCATCGTTTTCTGCAAGGACG
>DAOPUP010000284.1:0-3736 GCA_035350655.1 Acidovorax sp.
CCGAGAGCGACAACGAACTGGTGCTGCATTTCTCGGTGCAGGACACCGGCCCCGGCATCAGCGCAGAGCAGCAGCAGCAGCTGTTCCAGAGCTTCCAGCAGGCCGACAGCTCCACCACCCGCAAGTTTGGCGGCACCGGCCTGGGGCTGGCCATTGCCAAGCGGCTGGCAGCTCTGATGGATGGCAGCGTCGGCGTGGAAAGTCAGCCGGGCCAGGGGTCCACCTTCTGGTTCACGGCGCGCCTGGGCAAGAGGGCCGAAGCGTCCCGCATCCTCGTGCCCGAGCCCGATCTGCGCGGCCGGCGTGCCCTGGTGGTGGACGACAACGACTCCACCCGCGAAGTCATCGCCGAGATGCTGCGCAGCATGACCTTCGTGGTCGGCATGGCAGGCTCGGGCAAAGAGGCCGTGCAAGAGATTCAGCGGGCAAAGACGGCGCACGAGCCCTATGAAATCGTCTTTCTGGACTGGCAGATGCCCGGCATGGATGGCATCTCGACCGCCCGCGAGATCCGCCGGTTGCCGCTGGATACGCCGCCGCACCTCATCATGGTCACCGCCCACGGCCGCGAAGAAATCCACAAGCGGGCCGAACAGGTGGGCATCGAAGACGTTCTGACCAAACCGCTCAACCCGTCCCTGCTGTTCGACACGGTCATGCAAGCTCTGGCAGCAACGCCCCAGGAGCGCGCGGCAGATGCCGGGGCAAAAATGCCCCTACCTTCTGAGGAGCTTGCAGCCATTCAGGGAGCCCGCATTCTGCTGGTTGAAGACAACGCACTCAACCAGGAGGTGGCCCTGGCATTCCTGCACGAAATGGGCCTGGAGGTGGACATCGCCGACAACGGCCGCATTGCGGTGGACAAGGTGAAAGCCGGCAACTACGACGCTGTACTGATGGATATGCAGATGCCCGTGCTGGACGGCCTGGCCGCAACGCGTGAAATCCGCCAGCTACCTGGGCAAGACGATCTGCCCATCATCTCGATGACGGCCAATGCCCTTGCAGAAGACCGTGAGCGTTGTATCGAAGCCGGCATGAATGACCACATGACCAAGCCGATCGATCCCCAACTACTGACCAGCAAGCTGCTGCAATGGATCAAACCACTACGGCAATCCCTGCCAGCAGCCCCCCAGCACACCAGCGCACAAGAGCCCGCGCCCTCAAGTCTGTCGTTCCTTGGCTGCATTGACGGACTCGATGCCCGTCTCGGCCTGCGCCAGGCCATGGGCCAGGAAAAACTCTATCTCTCGCTGCTGGAGAAATTTGTGCAGGGCGAGCGCGACTGGCCGTCGCGCATGGAGGTGGCCCTCGCTCAACCTGACATGGTTAACGCCAGGCTCCTTGCGCACACGCTCAAGGGCGTGTCGGCGCAGGTCGGTGCCCTTAGGGTGCGCGAACTGGCACAGGCCCTGGAGCATGCCATCGCGCAGCATGAACCGGCCGAGGCCATCGGCCCGCAGGCACGAGAAACGGGCGTGCATCTCGCGGCGCTTGTGGACACGCTGGGCAAGAAGCTTCCCACCAGGCCCACCGCACCCGCTGCATTGGCCACCAATTCGTCCGCTCTGAGCGAACTTTGTGGCCAGCTCGTCCAGTGCCTGGAGCACGACGACTTCGCCAGCGGTCAGCTCGTGGACGACCACGAAGGGCTGCTGCGTGCCTTGCTCGGTGCCGATTTCGACCCATTTGCTGCTGCAGCGCACGATTTCGACTTTGGCACCGCGCTGGCACTGCTCAAGAAAGCAATGGCGAGAGACGGCATGGCTCCGTAACGGGCTCTTTCGCCCGAGGTGGCGGCGGCACCCGCCGGGCTGGCGCCAGGCAATCAGCCCCCGGAAGCGGCGACGTCTGGCGCTTCCTTTTCCTGCAACAACCGCCACATCACCTTGCCGCTGCCGCTTTTGGGAAGCGCCGATACGAACTGCACGATACGTGGCACCTTGTACACCGCCATGTTCTCGCGGCACCAGTCGATGATTTCCTGCTCGGTCGTGTGCTGGTGCGTGGGGCGCAGCACCACCACGGCCTTCACGGTTTCGCCGCGGTAGCTGTCTTTGGCGGCGATGATGCAGGCCTCTTGTACAGCGGGGTGGCGAAACATCAGCGCCTCGACCTCGGCCGGCCACACCTTGAAGCCGCTGGCGTTGATCATGCGTTTGAGGCGGTCGGTCAGGAAAAAATAGCCATCTTCGTCCATGCGCCCCAGGTCGCCCGAGCGGAAGAAGCGCTTACCCTCGAACTCGATGAACGCCGCTTCGGTGGCCTCGGGCCGTTTCCAGTAGCCCTCGAACACTTCGGGGCCGTGGATGATGATCTCGCCCTGCTCGCCCACCGGCATTTCCTGCAGGGTGTCGGGGTCGATCACGCGCGCATCGGTGCCAATGAAAGGGATGCCCAGGCATTGCTGCTTGGGGTTGTCGGGCGGGTTGGTGTGCGATGGCGCCGCTGTCTCGGTAAGGCCATAGCCCTCGGCATAGCGCAGGCCATAGTGCTCCAGCAGGCGCTGGGCCACAGCCTGCGGCATGGCGGCGCCGCCCCCGCCAATGTAGGCCAGGCTGGAGAGGTCGTACTGCGCAAAATTGGGGCTGGCCAGCAGGTCAATGACCATGGTGGGAATGTTGGTCCACGTCGTGACCTTGTAGCGTGAGATCAGTCGCCCGGCCAGGTCGCGGTCCCACCGGGGCATCACCAGCAGCGTGGCGCCCATATAGATGGCCGCGTGCATCACGCTCACCATGCCCGTGATGTGGAACATGGGCACCACGGCCAGCGTCACGTTGTCGGCCGCTCCGTTGCCCCACAGGCTGCTGGCCACCGCGTTGTGCATGATGCTTTTGTGCAGGTGCATGCAGCCCTTGGGCAGGCCTGTGGTGCCGCTGGTGTAGGGCAACACCGCCAGGTCGTTCAGGCCCACCAGCAGTGCGGGCGGTGCGGCAGTGCAGGCCAGCGCATCGGCCCAGGCATGCGCCTGACCACCTTCAAGGGCAGGCAAGGCGTGGGGGGTGCAAAGCCACTCACGCCAGGTGTCGGGCGGTGCGTCGGGGCCCGCAATGTCGGCATCAAAGGCATCGGTGAACTGCGTCACCACCAGGTGCGCCAGCCGCTCGCCGGGTGCCAGCGCGTTGCTGGCCTTGGCCAGCTCGGGGGCCAGGTCGCCGGTGGTGATGGCCACCTTGGTGTCGGGGTCGGTGATGTAGTGCTTGAGCTCTTCGGCCCGGTTCATCGGGTTGACCGGCACCACTACCGCGTTGGCGCGCAAGATGGCAAAGTGCGCCATCACCAGTTGCGGGCAGTTCTGCATGCACAGCACCACGCGGTCGCCGCGCTGCACGCCCAGCTGCGCCAGCCGGGCGGCCAGGCGCTCGGCGCCCTCGGCCAGCGCACGGTAGCTCAGCGCACGGCCAAAGAACACCACCGCCGCCTTGTCGGGGTAGCGGCGGGCGTTGATGGCCAGGTTGTCCCACAGCGAGGTGGCGGGCAAGGTGATGGAATGGGGCAGCCGGCGGGGCCAGAACTTGAAGTGGGGGCGCATGAAATGTTCCTTTGCCCGAAGCCTAGGGCGCCTGCGGCGCGGGGGCATTGGGGAAGCCACTGATGCCGCGTCGCGCAGGTGACGCCAGCGTGGCCCCCTCCCCCGTCAGCTATTGACCTGCGCCCACAGCTTGTCCAGCCGCTTCACACTCACCGGCTGGGGCGTGCGCAGCTCTTGCGCGAAGAAGCTCACGCGCAG
>DAOPUP010000285.1:0-3734 GCA_035350655.1 Acidovorax sp.
TGCAGGCGGTGATCATCGCCTCCACGCGATCGGCCTTGCTGTGCTCGGGCGGGAGACGTTCCAAGTGCTTGTGCGCGTTCTCGATCATGACGATGGCCGCATCCACCATCGCCCCAATGGCGATGGCGATGCCGCCAAGGCTCATCAGGTTGGAATTCATGCCCAGCAGGCGCATGGCGATGAACGAGATCAGCACACCCACGGGCAACATCAAGATAGCCACGAGGGCCGAGCGAACGTGCATCAAAAAGACCATGCAGACCAGGGCAACGATCAGGCTCTCTTCCAGTAAGGTACGCTTGAGCGTATCGATGGCCCGGTGAATCAGGTCGGATCGGTCGTACACCGCCTCGATGCTGACGCCCGGCGGGAGGCCCGCCGAGACCTCGGCGATCTTTTCCTTGAGGTTGTGAATCACCTCCAGCGCGTTCTGGCCGTAGCGGGCCACGGCGATGCCGGAGACCACCTCGCCCTCGCCATTGAGCTCGGTCACGCCACGGCGCTCGTCCGGTACCAGTTCAACACGGGCGATGTCACGGATCAGCACCGGTGTGCCTTTTTCCGCCTTGACGACCAGGCTCTCGATGTCGGCCACCCCGCGCAGATAGCCCTTGCCACGCACCATGTACTCGGTTTCGGCCATCTCCACCACGCGCCCGCCGACGTCGCGGTTCGAGTCGCGCACCACCTGGGAGACCTTGGCCAAGGGAATGCCGTAAGCCCGCAGTTTCACCGGATCGACGGTGATCTGGTAGGTCTGCACAAACCCGCCCATCGACGCCACTTCGGCCACGCCATGGGCCTTGGTCAACTGGTAGCGCAGGTACCAGTCCTGCAAGCTACGCAATTCGGCCAGGGTCATATCTTTGGCCAAGAGCGCATATTGGTACACCCAGCCCACACCAGTCGCATCCGGGCCGATCTGCGGTGTCACACCCTTGGGCATGCGCCCCGCTGCGAAGTTGAGGTATTCGAGCACGCGTGAGCGTGCCCAGTAGATGTCAGTGCCATCCTCGAAGATGATGTATACGAACGAGGCGCCAAAGAAGGAGAAGCCGCGTACCACCTTGGACTTGGGAACCGACAGCATGGATGTGGTCAGCGGATAAGTCACCTGATCCTCGACCACCTGCGGGGCCTGGCCCGGATACTCGGTGTAGACGATGACCTGAACGTCCGACAGGTCTGGCAGCGCGTCCAGCGGCGTTTTGAGCACCGCATAGACACCGCCAACAATGACGAACAGGGTCGCCAGCAGCACCAGGAAACGGTTTCTCCCCGACCAGTCGATGATCTTCGCAAGCATACTTTTTCCCGAAAATCAGTTGTGACCGGCGTGAGGATTGGCCGTGGCTTTGCCCAGGGGTCGGGCGGCGGTGATCACCCATTCGCCTTGATCGCGTTCGACGAACTCAAAGGCAACCAGGGCACCCGGCTTGAGCTCCTTGAGCAAGCCGCTGTGGGCGACCTTGAACTCCATCGACATGGCGGGCCATTTGAGACTGGGCACCGGGCCATGTGCCAGCGTCACCGTGGATTTCGCATCGACGTTTTCCACCGTGCCTTCGGCTTGGTGGCCGACCCCACCAGCGCCCTGCGGCTTGGTGGAACTCTCCGGGGCGGCCCCTTTGCCTTGCTCTGCCGACGCGAAACCTCCGATGGCGGCCTTGAGATTGCTTTCCGCGTCGATCAGGAAGTTGGCCGCCACCACCACCATCTCACCGTCCTGCACTCCCTCAAGAATCTGGATGCGATCCTCGCTGCGGGCGCCGACCTTGACCTCACGCGGCTCGAAACGACCCTCCTTGACCTGTACCAGAACGATCTGGCGCCTTCCGCTGTCGATGACCGCCGACGTCGGCACCGTCAGCACGGCGCCCTTGGGTGCCGCAGACAGCTCCACCTGGGTGAACATGCCCGGCTTGAGCAGGCCGCCGGCATTGGTGAGTTCGACGCGCACGGGCACGGTGCGTGTTTCGGCCGTGAGGGTCGGATAGACGTAGGTGACCGGGCCGGTGAACACCTTGTCCGGGTAGGCGTTGATGCGCACCGTGGCCATGGCACCCGGCCTGACCAGGACGATGTCCTGCTCGAACACATCGGCGATCACCCACACCGAAGACAAATTGGTGACCTGATAGAGCGCTTCACCCGGCATAAAGCGCATGCCTTGCACTGCCTTCTTCTCGGTAACAATGCCGGCCACCGGAGAGCGGAATGTGAGCGTACGGCGTGCCGCTCCTGACTGGGACAGCGCCTTGACTTGCTCGTTCGAAATATCCCAGTTGCGCAGACGCATCAGGCTCGATTCGGCGAGTTCTCGCATCCCTTTCTGCGTTTCCTCGCTGGCGCCCTTCAAGGCTTCAACACCTTGTGCGGCAATCGCATACTCGCGCTGCGCTGAAACCAGCTCTGGGCTGTAGACCTCGAACAACGGCTGACCCTTGCCCACGGCCTGCCCTGTCGCATTGACATGTAAGCGCTCGATGTAACCCTCAAACTTGGGGGCGATGGCATAGGTTAGCCGTTCGTCGGGTTCAATGCGGCCGGCGGCGCGCACCACCTTGTCCAGGTTGCGCATACTGGCAGCTTCGACGCGCACGCCGAGCTTCTGGACTTTTTCGGTGCTGATCTGGATCTGACCGGCGCTTGCCGCCTCGGACTCCTCCTCGCCGTCGAAGACTGCGATGTAGTCCATTCCCATCGGGTCTTTCTTGGGCGTGGGCGAGGTGTCTGGCAGCCCCATCGGATTGCGGTAGAAGAGAATCTTGCGTTCCTTCTTGCCGTTTGCCGGCGGCACCGTCGATGCGGCCTGCTCCGATCCATGCGCCGCAGATTGCCGCTGGCCGTACCAATAGCCGCCTCCTGTGGCCAATACCGTGGCGGTCAGCATGAGCACGCCCATCTTGATATTTTTTTTCATAGTTCTTCTCCCACGATGCGCTCGATGTCCGCCAGGCGAATCTGGGCCGCGACTCCTGCTTTGACTTGATTGAGTTTGGCTTGACGTATCTGCTTCTGTGCATCCAGCAACGTGGCGAAGTCCACCTTGCCCGATTCATAACCTGCCAGTGCCGAGCGGAAGGTCAGCTCCGACTGGGGCAAAAGACTTTCCGTGGTCAACGTCAGCGTGCGGCGCGCCGCCTCCAGACCCGCGATGTTTTCATACAGGTCGGCCAGCAACTGGTTGGTGGCGACTTCGCGGCGCGAGCGGGCGGCATCCAACATGGCCTGCGCTTCCCGCTCCTGCGCGCGCCGGGTGTCCTGCTGCAAGGGGATGTTGACTTCGACCATCAGCTCCCATTCCCGAATCGACTTCCCGTACTGGATGGGCGACACCCCCACGGAGAAGTCCGGATAGCGGTTTTTGTAGGCGAGTTCGCGGCTTTTTTCCGCCGCCCGGATCTGCGACTCCTCGGTTCTCAGCAGCGGGTTGCTGGCCCGTGCGCGCTGCTCAAGCACATCAAAGCGCATGCGCTCGGGCGCCGGGATGGTGCGAATGTGCTCTGGCGTGGCCAGCATCTCACTCGAAGGCATCCCCACGAGCGCGTTCAACTTGCCCTGCAACTGTCGGCGCTCTGCTTCGAGGCCAATCAACTCGCTGCGCATGGCGGTCTGCTCCAGCTGCGCACGAATTACATCCTGCTGCGCTGCCAGGCCACTGGCGTAACGCACTTGAGCGACTTTTTCCAGGCGATTAATCAGGTCAAGGATCTCCCTGGTCAGCCGCTCGT
>DAOPUP010000286.1:0-3727 GCA_035350655.1 Acidovorax sp.
TGCTGGCCGACCAGTTCACCCAGTGGGCCGATCGCACCGGCCAGTTTGTGTTTTCGGGCGTGTCTGCGCTCAATGCCCTGCTGGAGAGCAAGACCGCGTCGGGCGACCGGTCCAACAGTCCCGAATGGTGGCGGCTGCGCATGGCGGCCCTGCGGTTCATGGGCCGCCCTGACGAGTTCGAGCTGGTTGCGCTCGATTACTGCGTGACCTACGAGGTTTCGCCGCCCTCGTGGAGCGCGCCGCGCTGCGGGTATTTAGACAGCGAACACGCGGCCGAATCCGGTGCGCCAGCCGCCGGACATGATCTGCTGGCCCGGGAGGCGGCCGATCCCAAGGCGGTGGTGGCGTCCGAAGGGGGGCGGACTGCGGCCTTGAGTGGCTATATCGATGGCGACGTCACGCCGCTGCTGGAGTCCTTCCTGCCGCTGCTGCGCCCCGGTGAGCCCCTGGTCATTGCCTGCGACCGGCTCATCCGCATCGATTTCGGCGCCACCGGATCGGTGCTCAACTGGGCGGCCGAGCAGCAGACCCGCGGCCAGGTGGTGCAGTTTCACAACCTGCACCGGCTGGTGGCGATCTTCTTCAATGTCATCGGCGTCAACGAGCACGCCTGGGTCATTCCGCGCAAAGGCTGAATCGGCGAAGTTACCTGTACGGGGGGCCATGCAGCCGGGTAACGCAGCGTGAAACCGAAGACCGCGCCGTAGCACGGCGAGGCGAACCAACGCTCGTTGACGGTTGACGGAAAATCCGTATCAGCCAGGCAGCCGTCTTGCAAATGGCGCTGCAGTCCCCATCTGCCCCGGCTATGGAATCATCGAGCCAACATCCCGTTTTTCACGGCACCACCATTTTGAGTGTGCGCCGCCAGACTCCCCAGGGCTTGCAGGTCGCCATTGGTGGCGATGGCCAGGTCACCCTGGGCAATATCGTCGTCAAGGGAACGGCGCGCAAGGTGCGCAAGCTCTACCATGGCAAGGTGTTGGCGGGCTTCGCCGGCGCCACGGCAGACGCCTTTACGCTGTTCGAGCGTTTCGAGGCCAAGCTGGAAAAGCACCAGGGGCACCTCACTCGCGCCGCCATCGAGCTCACCAAGGACTGGCGCACTGACCGCGTGCTGCGCCGCCTGGAGGCGATGCTGGCCGTGGCCGATGCCAGCGCATCGCTGATCATCACCGGCAACGGCGATGTGCTGGAGCCCGAGCAGGGCATCGTGGCCATTGGGTCGGGAGGCGCCTATGCGCATTCGGCCGCCAAGGCGCTGCTGGTGAACACCGACTTGTCCGCGCAGGACATCGTCAAGAAGTCGCTGGAAATCGCTGGCGAGCTGTGTATCTACACCAACATGAATCACACCATCGAGACGCTGTGACGGTGTGTGTTATTTTGCTATTTTATTAGTAGCTATCAGTGATTGATTGATAAGCGCTAGAGCCATTTTTGATCCGGATTAGCCCTATGTCGTCCATGACCCCCCAGGAAATCGTTTCCGAACTCGACCGCCACATTGTCGGCCAGGCCAGCGCCAAGCGCGCCGTGGCCATTGCGCTGCGCAACCGCTGGCGCCGCCAGCAGGTCGAAGGCAGCCTGCGCCAGGAGATCACGCCCAAGAACATCCTCATGATCGGGCCCACGGGGGTGGGCAAGACCGAGATCGCGCGCCGCCTGGCGCGCCTGGCCGACGCGCCTTTCATCAAGGTGGAGGCCACCAAGTTCACCGAAGTGGGCTATGTGGGCAAGGATGTGGATGCCATCATCCGCGACCTGGCCGAAATGGCCGTGAAGCAGACGCGCGAGTCCGAAATGAAGAAGGTGCGCACCCGCGCCGAAGATGCGGCCGAAGAGCGCATTCTGGATGTGCTGATTCCGCCGGCCCGCGCGGCGGCGGGCGCCGAGCCGGCCACGGACAGCACGGCGCGCCAGGTGTTTCGCAAGAAGCTGCGCGAAGGCAGCCTGGACGACAAGGACATCGAGATCGACCTGGCCGAGAGCCGCCCCCAGGTGGAGCTCATGGGCCCTGCGGGCATGGAAGAGATGACCGAGCAGTTGCG
The DNA here is from genome assembly GCA_035350655.1 of Acidovorax sp. Classification (GTDB taxonomy): domain Bacteria; phylum Pseudomonadota; class Gammaproteobacteria; order Burkholderiales; family Burkholderiaceae_C; genus Acidovorax. The sequence goes on from DAOPUP010000286.1 coordinate 2,052, forward strand.
CGGCATGTTCAGCCAGATAGGGCAGGACAAGCGCCACACCCGCAAGCTCAAGATCGCCGAGGCCCTGAAGCTGCTCACCGAGGAGGAGGCCGGCAAGCTGGTGAATGAGGAGGAGATCCGGGCCCGCGCCATCGCCAATGCCGAGCAAAACGGCATCGTGTTCATCGACGAGATCGACAAGGTGGCGGCGCGCCAGGAGACCAGTGGCTCCGACGTGTCGCGCCAGGGCGTGCAGCGCGACCTGCTGCCGCTGGTGGAGGGCACCACGGTGTCCACCAAATACGGCATGGTCAAGACGGACCATATCCTGTTCATCGCCTCCGGCGCTTTCCATCTGTCCAAGCCCAGCGACCTGATTCCCGAGTTGCAGGGGCGCTTTCCGATCCGGGTGGAACTGCAATCGCTGTCGGTGCAGGACTTTGAGGCCATCCTCACGCAAACCCATGCCTCGCTGGTCAAGCAATACCAGGCGCTGCTGGCGACCGAGGGGGTGGCACTCGACTTTCTGCCCGAAGGCATCACACGCCTGGCGCACATTGCCTTTGACGTGAACGAGCGCACGGAAAACATTGGCGCGCGCCGCCTGGCCACGGTGATGGAGCGGCTGCTGGATGAGGTGAGCTTCGATGCGGCACGGCTGTCCGGCCAGACGGTCACCGTGGATGCCGCCTATGTCGATGCGCGGCTGCAGGCTCTGAGCCAGGACGAGGACCTGTCGCGCTACATCCTCTGAGCGCTTGTCCTGCCTTCATGAATCACGTGCGAAGGCCGTTCTAAGTGCTTGCCGGATAACGGGTTTTGGCGTTTTTCTTCTTTGCAAAACGCTTCTAAGTCCTTGATTTCATTGCAAAAATTTATTGCAAGCGCCCTTGCTTGGAGCGCTTTTCCTGCTACAGTGCAAAAAAGTGCAATTAAGTGGTGAAAAGTGCCCTTGAAGTCCATTTTTTGGGTTCAAGGGGGTCTGGTCCGAGTAGGGGAAGCGTTCCGTGTTTCAAGGTGCCTCGTCGCTGAGTCTCGATGCGAAAGGTCGGCTGTCCGTGCCGACCCGGCATCGTGACGTCCTGAGCGCGACGGCGGCGGGCCAGCTCACGATCACCAAGCACCCCCACGGTTGCCTCATGGTGTTTCCGCGCCCCGAATGGGAAAAGTTCCGCGAACGCATTGGCCAGCTGCCCATGGCCGCCCAGTGGTGGAAGCGCATCTTCCTGGGCAATGCGATGGATGTGGAGATGGATGCCACGGGCCGCGTGCTCGTGTCGCCCGAGCTGCGCCAGGCGGCTGGCATCGCCAAGGACGCCATCCTGCTGGGCATGGGCAACCATTTCGAGTTGTGGGACAAGGCCACGTACGACGCGCAAGAGGCGCAGGCCATGCAGGGTGAGATGCCCGACGTGTTCAAGGATTTTTCTTTCTAAGGCCCGTGGTGACCCCTGATCTGCAACACACCACCGTCCTGCTCGATGAAGCCGTGGACGCGCTGCTGGGCGGTGCGGGCCCTGAGCCTTCGGGCACCTGGGTGGATGCCACCTTTGGTCGTGGCGGCCATTCCCGGCGCATTCTGTTGCGGCTGGGGCCGCAAGGGCGGCTTGTGGCGTTCGACAAGGATCCTGAGGCCATCCAAGAGGCAACGCGCATCACCGATGCGCGTTTTTCCATTCGGCACGAAGGTTTTCGCC
>DAOPUP010000287.1:0-3726 GCA_035350655.1 Acidovorax sp.
TGGACGGCTTCTCCAACCCCAACGAGGCCGACGACTATGTGGCCGAAGAAGACTTCGACGAATTCGACGAAGCCGATGACGACGACGGCAAGGGCGGCTCCAAGGCGCTGACCAAGAAGCTCGAAGAACTCAAGAAACAGGCGCTGGAGCGCTTTGACAAGCTGCGCGAGCTGTTCGAAAAAGTCCACAAGATCTACGACAAGGAAGGCTACGGCACGCCCGCCTATGTGAAGGCCCAGGCAGCCTTGTCGGAAGAGCTGATGACCATCCGCTTCACGGCCAAGACCATCGAGAAGCTGTGCGACATGGTGCGCGGCCAGGTGGACGATGTGCGCAAGAAAGAACGCGAATTGCGCCGCATCATCGTGGACAAGTGCGGCATGCCCCAGGAAACCTTCATCAAGGACTTTCCGCCCAACCTGATCAACCTCCAATGGGTGGAAAAGCAGGCCACGGCCGGCAAGCCCTGGTCGGCCATCATGGCGCGCAACATCCCGCCCATCCAGGACCTGCAGCAAAAGCTGACCGACCTGCAATCGCGCGTGGTCGTGCCGCTGGCCGAACTCAAGGGCATCAACAAGCGCATGAACGAGGGCGAATCGACCTCGCGCGGTGCCAAGAAGGAAATGATCGAGGCCAACCTGCGCCTCGTGATCTCGATTGCCAAGAAGTACACCAACCGCGGCCTGCAGTTCCTGGACCTGATCCAGGAAGGCAACATTGGCCTCATGAAGGCGGTGGACAAGTTCGAATACCGCCGGGGCTACAAGTTCTCGACTTATGCGACATGGTGGATCCGCCAGGCCATCACAAGGAGCATTGCCGACCAGGCGCGCACCATCCGTATCCCGGTGCACATGATCGAAACCATCAACAAGATGAACCGCATCAGCCGCCAGCACCTGCAGGAGTTTGGCTTCGAGCCCGATGCGTCCATCCTGGCGGCCAAGATGGAGATCCCCGAGGACAAGATCCGCAAGATCATGAAGATCGCCAAGGAGCCGATCTCCATGGAAACGCCGATCGGCGACGACGACGACAGCCACCTGGGCGACTTCATCGAGGACGGTGCCAACACCGCCCCGATCGAAGCCGCCATGCAGGCCGGCCTGCGCGACGTGGTCAAGGACATCCTCGACGGCCTCACGCCGCGTGAAGCCAAGGTGCTGCGCATGCGCTTCGGCATCGAGATGACCAGCGACCATACGCTCGAAGAGGTGGGCAAGCAGTTTGATGTGACGCGTGAGCGCATTCGCCAAATAGAAGCCAAGGCCCTGCGCAAGCTCAAGCACCCCAGCCGCTCGGACAAGCTGCGCAGCTTTATCGATTCGCTGTAAGCCGTGTCGCGATGGCCCTGGCAACAGGGTCTGTGCACCAACGCCCCAGCCACCACCATGGTGCTGGGGCGTTGTGCTTTCAGGGGCCGCCCGACATGGTCGCCCTTGCGCGGGCCTGCGGGCAATCATGTCGAAAATGGCCTGTAGCCATTGAATCAAATGGACTTAATGCTATTTAATTTATAGCACTCAATCCCGCTTGAACCCGAACTGCTTGATGCGCCTGGCCCCTCAGGCCACAGCCCCTTGCGCCTGCAAGGCCTGCACCTGCGCGGTGGTGTAGCCCAGTTGCTCCATGAGCTCGGCCGTGTGCTGGCCCCGCACAGGGGGCTGCAGCCGCACGCCCAGGCGCTGGCCGTTCATGCACAGCGGCAACAGCGTGGTGCGTGCCGTCTGTCCGGCCCGCTCGCCGTCGGGCAGAGTGATGTCGGCCAGGCCACCGGTGGCGTTCAGGTGCGGATCGTCAAACAGCTGCTCAGGCCGCGAGATGGGCGCGAACGGCAGTCCGTTTTTCTCGAAGATGGCTGTCAGCTCGGCCGCGCTGTGCCCGGCCAGGCGCTGGCGCAACTCAGGAAGCAGCGTGGCCCGGGCGCGCACGCGGTCGTTGTTGGTGGCTAGCAGCGGGTCGGCCTTGAGGTCGGCGTAGCCCATGGCGTCGCAGAAAGTGATCCACTGCGCATCGCTCACTGCGGCCAGGAATATCTGCTCGCCATCCTTCACGCTGAAAACGTCGTACAGCGCCCAGGACGAGATGCGCTCGGGCATGGGTGCGGCGGGCTGGCCGGTCACGGCGTACTGCATCATGTGCTGGCCCACGAGGAACACGTTGTTCTCGAACAGGGCCGAATCCACCTCCTGCCCGCGCCCGGTGATGCCGCGCTGCATCAGCGCCGCCATGGCACCAATGGCGCCGAACATGCCGCCCATGATGTCGTTCACGCTGGTGCCCGCGCGCAGCGGGTCGCCGGGGCGCCCGGTCATGTAGGCCAGGCCGCCCATCATCTGCACCACCTCGTCGAGCGCGGTGCGGTGCTCGTAGGGGCCGGGCAGAAAGCCGGTGTGGTTCACATAGATCAGGCGCGGGTTCACCTGGCTCAGGGCCGCGTAGTCCAGGCCGTGCTTTGCCATCACGCCGGGCTTGAAGTTCTGGGCCACCACATCGGCCGAGGCCGCCAGTTTGCGCGCCACCTCCAGCCCTGCGGGGCTGCGCAGATCGAGCGCGATGCTCTTCTTGTTGCGGTTGAACATGGGGAAAAAACCCGCACCCGCGCCCAGCAGGTGGCGCGTGCGATCGCCATTCACCGGCTCGACCTTGATGACTTCGGCCCCCAGGTCGGCCAGCACCATACCGCAGGTGGGCCCCATGACCATGTGGGTGAACTCCACCACGCGCAGGCCCGCCAGGGGCAAGGGCTGCGATGCAGTATCCGGGGTGAGCGAGGAGGCTGAAGTCGAAAGGGAAGATGTCATGGGGTACACGATAGGGGATTCGGAAAGATGGCAGCGGCAGGGGCGCCGGCAGCAGCCAGACCTTGGCATCCTGCGCGCGGCTGCTGGTGGACCACCTGGCACGCGCCGGCCACGCGAGTGCCCCTGGGGTAGGACGGACGGGCATGCGCGGCCAAGGCAACCACAGGGGCGGCAAAACCCGCCACAACGCCTTTTGCCCGCAGCGCACGGCGCCCGGCCCGCCAGCCCACGCGTTCGTGGCCCGCATGCAACACTTTGGAATAATTTTAGGCTTTTCAATAGGCGGGCGCATGTGCACTGTGACTTCTGAGCTACCAAACTTGTAGCAAAACAGGTTCCGCGCTATAGTGGCAAAGCCCCTTCGGCCATGGTGCCTGTGGCGCCCCCGAAATTTGACCCAAAACTCGCGCGAGGAGAAGCGTCCATGAGCTCCAAAGAAAATGCCTCCATCAACCAGCTGTTTGAACGGCTCGAATGCCGTTATGCACTGCGCGTGCTCTGGGCCCTGCGCGATGGTCATCCCCAGACCTTCCGCCTGCTGCAAGACAGTGTCGGTGGCATCACGCCCAACACCCTGAACACCCGCATCAAGGAACTGCGCGAGGCCGGCTTCGTCGACCACGGCAGCGATGGCTACACCGTCACCCCCTCGGGCTCCGACCTGCTTAAGCGCCTGTCTGACGTGCAGGCTTTTGCCACCCGCTGGGTGGCCGGGCGTGCCAAGAAGGCCTGAAGCCTTGCCCCTCCGTGGGCCCGCTCCGCCCGCACGCGAAGCTTTCGCTAAAATAGGCGCCTAAATGGCTGCTAGTGCACTGTTCATATGCACGAGCAGCTATATTTTTAATAGCAATCAAGGAATTTCAGCATGGCACTGACCACCACCGCCTCCGGCCTCCAATACGAAGACACCGTCGTGGGC
>DAOPUP010000288.1:0-3710 GCA_035350655.1 Acidovorax sp.
TAATGTGGCCACCAGTGCCGGCTCCGGGCTTGGAGCCACGGCACTGGTGGCCACATTACCGGTCCGGGGCCGGGTGGGGGCTGATCTGAGTCAATTGCAGCGCACAATGCCAGACAAACGCAGTCGGACTTTGATGCAGGCCATGCCCCGGTGCCGCCGACACTGCCGTGCTGAGCCCCTTCATCCACCCCTTCTCCATCGCCCTCCCGCCGTGAACAAAAACCTGTGGCTGCTGGCCCTCTGCCAGGGCCTTTTCCTGACCAACAACGTCGTTTTCATCGGCATCAACGGCCTGGTGGGCCTGCAGCTGGCACCGTTTGGCTGGATGGCCACGCTGCCCGTGATGGCCTATGTGGTGGGCGGTGCGCTGTCCACCCCGCTGGTGGCGCGCAGCCAAGCGCGCTGGGGGCGGCAGGTGTCGTTCCAGATCGGGCTGGCCGTGGCGGTGGCGTCAGCGGCGCTGTGCGCCTGGGCGGCCTTCACTGCCAATTTCTGGGTGCTGTGCACGGCCACGCTGGTGGCGGGTTACTACAGTGCCAACGGCCAGCTTTATCGCTTTGCGGCGGCCGAACTGGCAGCCACCGATTACCGGGAAAAGGCCGTTTCACTGGTGCTGGCCGGTGGCCTGCTGGGCGCCATTGCCGGCCCCAACCTGGCCAGCGCCACGCGCACGCTATTTCCCGCAGCGTTTGCGGGCGCCTATGTGGCGCTGATGGCGGTGGCGCTGCTGGCCATGGCGTGCATGGCCGCCATCCGTTTCGAGGCGCCGCCGCAGGTGCTCAACGCGGCGGGCCAGCCCGCCCGTGGCCGGCCCTTGCCTGAGCTGATGCGGCAGCCTGCCTTCCTCGTGGCCGTGCTGGGCGCCGCCCTGGGCTATGGCGTGATGAACCTGCTGATGGCCGCCACCCCGCTGGCCATGCAGGTGTGCGGCTTCGCTTTTGATGACGCGGCGCTGGTGCTGGAGTGGCATGTGATCGGCATGTTTGCGCCGGGCTTCTTCACGGGCCACCTCATCAAGCGCTATGGCGTGCTGCCCATCATGGGGGCGGGCGTGCTGCTGAACCTGGCCTGTGTGGCCGTGGCGCTGATGGGGGTGGAGCTGCACCACTTTGGCATTGCGCTGTTCATGCTGGGGGTGGGCTGGAATTTTCTGTTCACCGGCAGCACCGCGCTGGCCATGACGGCCTACCGCCCCGAAGAAAAGGACCGCGCCCAGGCGGCCCTGAACTTCTGCGTATTTGCCACGCTGGCGGTGAGCTCACTGTTTTCGGGCGTGCTGGTCACCACGCAGGGCTGGACGCTGCTCAACTACGGCTCGCTGGCGCCCATTGCGATCACGGGCGCAGCCTTGCTGTGGCTGGCGTTGCACCGGCGCCGGGTGCAGGCCGCCTGAGGGCCAGAACCCGGCGGTGGGTGAACGCGCCAACACCGCGCTCCGGGCGCTGCGCCACGAACCGCCGGCCGCCATTTGCATTGATTGCTATTAATAAAATAGCTATTAGCGCTTTACACGCAAGGGCTAGAGCCTGTTTTTAATCAAAATCCGGCCAACCCGCCGCATCCTGTCAATCCACGGCGGGGCAATACTGCAGCAGCCACTGGCGCAACAGGGCAAACACCGGGTCGGCCAGTTCGGGGCTTTCGTTGAACAGCTCATGGAACAAAGGCTCAAAGCCATGCGACTGCACCACGCCCCGGGGCGCCGCCGCAGCAAACGCCCGGCTGCCAGCGGGGTTGACCAGCTTGTCTGCACCGGCCCACATCAGCAGGGTGGGCACACTCCAGTGCGCCGCACGCGCCACGGTGGCGGGCCCGCCGTCGGCGATGAACCGGGCCAGGCGGGCGCTGATGCGGTCGTGGCACAGCGGATCTGCCAGGTAGGCGGCCACCACGGCCGGGTCGTGCGAAAGGTATTGCGCATCGAGCCCGTTGCCCACGCGCAGGTTGGGCAAGATGCGCGGCAGCGTGGCCAGCAGCAGCTTTTGCACGGCATTGAGCCCCGGGTCCAGTGCGGGCGACGAGAGCACCAGCGCATCCACCGGCCGCAGGTGCATCGACACGAACCGCGCCGCGACCAGGCCGCCCATGCTGTGGCCCAGCAGCACCAGCGGCTGGTGGGCCGCCATGCGGGCGCGGGTGGCGTCCATCATGTCGGCCAGATCGTCCAGCAGGCGCATCTCGCCTGTCAGGCCACCACGCGGGCCACCCGACTCGCCGTGGCCATACTGGTCATAGCCCCGCACGGCAAAACCCCAGGCATTGAGGCGCCGTGCCACAGCGTCGTAACGCCCCACATGCTCGCCCAGGCCATGCACCAGCAGCACGGTGCCGCGGGATGTGCCCTCCAACAGCGGCCAGTCCTGGACCGCCAGGTTTTCGCCATCTGCCGCGGTGAAAGTGGTCAGTGTGCTCAAGGTGGAAACAACGGTGTCAGACATGGGTCGGGCAAGGTTTGAGGGCAGCGCGGGCCACATGGACCGCACGCGTAACGGTGAAAAACCCGCAGATTGCGGGGAAAGCTTGAGCGTCGGGGCCAGCGCTGCGCGCGCCGCTCTGCCAGCGGTTCAGACGGCGGGCGCCGATGCGGCCTGCTTTGCCATGGCGCCGATCACCTGCGCCACCGAGGCGGTGAGGCGCTTGGCATAGGGCACATGCAAAAACTCGTTGGGGCCGTGGGCGTTGCTCTTGGGGCCGAGCACGCCGCACACCATCATCTGGGCCTTAGGAAAGCCCTCGCTGAGCATGTTCATCAGCGGGATGGTGCCGCCCTGGCCGATGTAGCCACAGGGCGCGCCGAAATGCGCCTGCGAGGCCGCGTTCAGGGCCTGCTCGAACCACGGCGTGGTGGCCGGGGCGTTCCAGCCCGTGGCGCCACCGCCGTTTTCAAAAGTGACCCGGGCCTGGTAGGGTGCGTTGTCTTCCAGCAGGGTTTTGAGCTCTTGCACAGCCTGGGCAGCGTCCACCAGGGGCGGCAGGCGCAGGCTCAGCTTGAAAGCCGTGTAGGGGCGCAGCACATTGCCTGCATCCTGCAGCGCCGGAAAGCCCTCGGCACCGGTGACGCTGAGTGTGGGTTTCCAGGTGCGGTTGAGCAGGGCCTGCAGCGGGTCGGTGGTGGTGGGCAGCGCAAACTGGGTGGAGCCGCCGCAGTCGTAGTGCGCCCAGGGAAAGCGCTTGTAGACCTCTTCGCCCAGAATGGCGGCCGTGGCCTGGGCCTGGGCCAGCCGGTCGGCGGGCACCTCGCAGTGGAAGCTGGCGGGCAGCAGGCGACCGGTGGCGCTGTCTTCGAGCCGGTCGAGCACCTGGCGCATGATGCGAAACGACGAGGGCACCAGGCCCGAAGCGTCGCCCGAGTGGATGCCTTCGGTGAGGATCTCGACCTTGAGCGTGCCGCTGGCCATGCCGCGCAGGCTGGTGGTGAGCCACAGCTGGTCGTAGTTGCCGGCGCCGCTGTCCAGGCAGATCACCAGGCCCACATCGCCCAGGCGGGCGCGCAGGGCGTCGATGTAGGGCAGCAAATCGCGCGAGCCGCTTTCCTCGCAGGTTTCGATGAGGCCCACGATGCGCGGGTGCGGCACGTTCTGGCGCTTGAGTTCCTGCACGGCGGCAATGCTGGCGTAGACGGCGTAGCCATCGTCGGCACCGCCGCGGCCGTAGAGCTTGCCGTCTTCGTACTTGGGCGTCCAGGGGCCCAGGTCGCTGCGCCAGCCGGA
>DAOPUP010000289.1:0-3708 GCA_035350655.1 Acidovorax sp.
CAGCAAAAAATAAACGCCTGCCCCCCCGATGCCCTGGCCGGCATCCGCCGTGGCATCGAAAAAGAAGGCCTGCGCGTGCTGCCCACGGGCGATCTGGCCCTCACGCCGCACCCGGCAGCGCTGGGCTCGGCGCTCACGCACCCGCACATCACCACCGACTACAGCGAGTCGCAGATCGAGCTCGTCACCGGTGCGCACCGGGGCGTGCAGCAGTGCCTGGATGAGCTCACCGAGATCCACCAGTTTGCGCTGCGCACGCTGCACGCGCAGGGCGACGAGATGCTGTGGGTGTCGAGCATGCCGTGCCGCCTGCCCACCGACGAAACCATTCCGCTGGCGCGCTACGGCAGCTCCAATGTGGGGCGCGCCAAAAGCGTCTACCGCATGGGCCTCGGTCACCGCTATGGCCGGCGCATGCAGACCATCTGCGGCATCCACTACAACTGGTCGATGCCGGGGGTGACGAGCGAGCAGTATTTCGCGCTGATCCGCAACTTTCGCCGCCACGCCTTCGTGCTGCTGTACCTGTTTGGCGCCTCGCCCGCGCTGTGCCCCTGCTTTGCGCAGGGGCGCCCGCACGCCCTGCAGCGCCTGAGCGAGCAGGCGCTTTATCTGCCGCACGCCACCTCGCTGCGCATGGGGCGCCTGGGCTACCAGAGCGATGCGCAGGCCACGCTGGCCGTGAGCTACAACGGCCTCGATGGCTATGCCGATTCGCTGCACGAGGCGCTCACGCGGCCTTATCCGGCCTACGAGGCCGTGGGCATCCGCAACCCGGGCGGCGACTACAACCAGCTGGGCACCAGCCTGCTGCAGATCGAAAACGAGTTCTACGGCACCATCCGCCCCAAGCGCGTGATAGCGCCCGGCGAGCGGCCGCTGCACGCGCTGCGCGAGCGCGGGGTCGAATATGTCGAGGTGCGCCTGATGGACCTGGACCCGTTCGTGCCTGTGGGCATCACGGCCGAGACCATGCGGCTGCTCGATGTGTTCCTGCTGCATTGCCTGCTGTCCGACAGCCCGCCCGACACGCCGCAAGAGATCACCGAACTCAAGCGCAACCAGCACCTCACGGCCGAGCGTGGCCGCGAGCCGGGCCTGTGCCTGGTGCGCAATGGCCAGAATGTGCCGCTGGTGGACTGGGCCGCGCAGGTGCTGCAAGAATGCGTGCCGCTGGCCGCCGCGCTCGATGCCACGCACCACAGCAGAGACTACAGTGTCGCGCTGGCCAGCGCCCGCGCGACCCTGGCCACCCCGACGCAGACGCCCTCGGCCCGCGTGCTCGCGCACATGGCGCGCGACCATGGCAACAGCTTCACCGGCTTCAGCACCTGCCAGTCTGCCGTTGCGCGCGATGCGCTGCTGGCCCTGCCCTGGAGCGATGCCCAGCAGGCGCGGTTTGCCGCGCTGGCGGGCGAATCGGTGGCCGCGCAAAAGGCCATTGAGGCGGCCGACACGCTGCCCTTTGAGGAATGGCGCCAGCACTACATGGCGGCGCAGGGGCTTGGCATTTAACGCGCTGTGGATGGGGGCAGCAGGGGGCGGCGAAGCCTTGATTGCGGATGCCGCTGTGCCCTGCTGCACTGTCCGGCTGCACTGCCCGGGAAGCGCGTGGCGGCAGGCCCGATGCTGCCCTATTCTTTGATGATCAAATAGGCTGAAGTGCTTGTAAATAAAGAACTTTATGCTATTGAAATAATAGTTATTTGACGGTCCGGTTTGCCGGCTGTTGTTTCAGGGTTTCTCGCATGTCGTTTGCTCCACGGATGGCCTTTGTCGCAGACCGGTTCACGTTGGGGCTGCGCATGGCACGCCCGGGTTTTCTGAGCATCACCGCGGTGGGCTGTCTGGTGGGCATTGCGTCGGCGCAGGCCGCAGGCGGTGTTTCCGGGGCGCATGCGCTGCTCACGCTGCTGCTGGCGCTGCTGCTGCACGCGGCGGCCAACATGCTCAACGACCATGCCGACGCGCTCAATGGCGCCGACGAGGCCAACACGCAGGGGCTGTTTCCATTCACGGGCGGTTCGCGTCTGGTGCAGCGGGGCGTGGTGCATGCCCGCGACATGCGCAATCTTGCGCTGGTGCTGCTGGCGCCGGCCTTGCTGGGTGGCCTGTGGCTGGCCTGGCACAGCGGCCCGGCACTGGTGCTGGTGGGGCTGGCGGGCCTGCTGATGGGCTGGGCCTATTCCATGCCGCCGCTGGCACTGATGTCACGCGGCCTGGGCGAGCTGGCCGTGGGGCTGGCCTGGGGCCTCATGGTGGTGGGTGCCGACTATGTGCAGCGTGGCCACTTCGCCCTGGCGCCCCTGGCGGCAGGGTGCAGTTATGCACTGCTGATCGCCAACATCCTGATCGCCAACGGTTTCCCCGATGCAGTGCCCGACGCGCTGGTGGGCAAGCGTACGCTGTTGGTGCGCCTGGCGCCCGAGCGTGCCGCCGTGCTTTACCTGGCGCTGGCGCTGCTGGCGCACGGTGGTCTGGCTGCGTTCGTGGCGCTGGGGCTGCTGCCAACGCCCATGCTGTGGGCGCTGGCATCCCTGCCGTTGTCGCTGGCGGGTGCGCTGTTATTGATGCGCCATGCACGCAGCCCGGTGCGCCTGCGCCCGGCACTGGTGCTGGGCATTGCCGCCGCCTTGCTGCATGGGCTGGGAATGGCCGCAGGCTTTTGGATGGCGTGAGTCGGCCTGGCCATCCAGGCGTTGACCGCGTTGCCTGGGCAGGCCTTGCAGTCGGGGTTTTCGATGGCTATGCCAGCTGCAGCAGCGCTTCCTGCCGCCAGTATTCGGCTGCATCGAGATAGCCCTCCCACACGCAGCCATTGCAGCCGCGCCCGCAGCAGGTGGTGGGCTCGGGTGGGGGCGCCCGCAGCGCCAGGCCTTGCGCCTGGGCCTGCTGCTGCAGCACCGCGAACATGGCGCGGGCCGAGGGGCCGTCGGTGGCGCGTGCCGTTCCCCGTGCCGCAAGGTCCAACGTCACGACCGGCCGCGGCCCTTGGCCGCCGCCCGGCGCATGGCATAGCGCACCAGAAATGCGCCCCCCAGCACCAGGGCGAACCATCCCACCAGCGACGACTGCGCCATCATGTCCTGCACGCTGGGCGAGCGCGCCACATAAGGGGCGATCAGTACCACCAGCCCGATCAGCGCGCAGGTGACGCCCTTGAACAAAAGCTCTTTGTCGGCCTTGTCGGCCTTGTCGGCGGGGCTGCGGGGGCGGTTGGCGGGTGAGGGCATGGTGGGCGTGGAACGGATGGGAACGGGACGCGATTATCCTTGCCACCCTCAGCCCGCACAGAACAATCAAGAAAGTACCCCTTCGCATGGCCATCCAGTGGTTCCCCGGTCACATGCACCTGACCAAGAAAGCCATCACCGAACGCATCAAGGACATCGATGTGGTGATCGAGGTGCTGGACGCGCGCCTGCCCGGCTCCAGCGCCAATCCGCTGCTGGCCGAACTCACGGGCCACAAGCCCACGCTCAAGGTGCTCAACAAGCAGGATGTGGCCGACCCCGAGCGCACCGCCCTGTGGCTGGACTGGTACAACGCCCAGAGCGCCACGCGCGCCGTGGCGCTCGATGCCCAGGACCCCGCGCCCGCCCGCAAGCTCATTGACGCCTGCCACCTGCTGGCCCCCAACCGCGGCGGCATGGCCAAGCCCATGCGCGTGCTGATCTGCGGCGTGCCCAACGTGGGCAAGTCCACGCT
>DAOPUP010000290.1:0-3694 GCA_035350655.1 Acidovorax sp.
CCAAAACCGGGGTTGACGCTCATGATCAGGATGAGGTCGATATCGTCGATCACCCAGTCCAGCACATCCAGCGGCTCGGCCGGGTTGAACACCAGGCCCGGCTTGACGCCCTTGCTGCGAATGGCCTGGATGCTGCGGTGCACATGGCCCGAGGCGTCGGGGTGAAAGCTGATGAAATCGGCACCCGCGTCGGCAAACGCTGCGGCCAGGGCATCCACGGGTTCGATCATCAGGTGCACGTCCACGGGCACCGCCACGCCGGCGGCCGTCTGGGCATGCGGCTTGAGCGCCTGGCAGACCATGGGACCAAAGGTGAGGTTGGGCACGTAATGGTTGTCCATCACGTCAAAATGGATCCAGTCGGCACCGGCGGCAATGACGCTGCGCACTTCTTCGCCCAGGCGGGCAAAGTCGGCAGAGAGGATCGAAGGGGCAATGCGGAAAGTACGGCTCATGGCGCCATTGTCGCAGTTACCATTCGCCCATGCCCAAGCACCAGTTTGATGTGAAAGTACAGCCGCAGTATCTGCCGGAGCAGTCCTCCCCGGACTCCGAAGTCTTCAGCTTTGCCTACACCATCACCATTACCAACGCAGGCCAGGTGCCGGCACAACTGATCTCGCGCCACTGGATCATCAGCGATGCCAGGGGCCACACCGAAGAGGTCAAGGGCCTGGGCGTGGTAGGCCAGCAGCCGCTGCTCAAGCCGGGCCAGTCGTTCCAGTACACCAGCGGATGCGGCCTGCGCACCGCCAACGGCACCATGCATGGCACGTTCCATTGCGTGGCCGAAGATGGTGAGCCGTTCAGCTGCCCGATCCCCTTGTTTGTGCTGGAGGCCACCCACCCCGGCGCCTCGGGTCAGCCGATGAGCGCAAGGGTGCTGCATTGAGTCGGCGGCCTCCCGACCTGGCGGGCCTGCTGACGGCCCTGGATGCCCAGGCCGGGCTGGCGCAACGCCACCTGTGGCTGATCGATCTGCTCGCATGGGTGCGTGGCGCGCGCGACTCCGTGCCCGCCGCCACAGCACGCGTGCAGCTTTTCGTAGAAGCGGTCGAGGCGCGCCCCGAGGTACAGCGCCAGCTGCAAGCCTGGTGGGCCGCCCTGGTGGACCGGGTGGACATCACCACGCTGCTGGCCGATTTCGGGTTCGCCAAGGACACGGCGCTGCTCAGCGAAGCGGCGGAGCGGCTGCGCAACCAGCTGCTACCGCACAGCCCGGAAACGATTGACGCCTCGGAACTGTTCGTGCTGGCCCTGCCCAGCGCCTTCGATGCGCAGTGGCTTGGCGCCCTGGACGAGGCCACGCTGAACCGGCTGGCGGCCCTGCTGAGGCCCGACAGCCCGCAGGGCGCCTCGCGCTGGCAGCATGCCCTGCTCGACGCCATCACCTACTGCGCGGGGCAGATCCTCTCGACCGGCTTTGCGCCCGGCTTGCGCCTGCGCATGAGTGCAGCGGCCCGCGAGGCGCAGCCTTTTCATGCGCTGATCCGCGATGTGGAGAGCCTGCGGGTGGAGGTGCTGCACGCGCTGCGCACGCCGGACCGCCTGCAGGAAGCAGCCCAGCGCCTGCGCGAGCGCCTGGAAGCCTGCCGGGCCGCGGCGGCCACCGTGTACACCCATTTCGAGGACAACGGCATTTCGGTGGACCTGGTGTTTCGCCTGCGCCAGCTGCGCGCGCGCATCCTGCGGGTGCGCGCGCTGCTCGACTGCCTGCTGTCCCCCCAGCCCGCCGCCACGGCGGCCCGCCTGCTGGCACACCTGGTGGAGGTGGGGCAGGAGCGGCGCAGCCTGCGGGCGCTGCTGGCCTCCAACTCCTCGCTGCTGGCCGCCAAGGTGGCCGAGCGCAGCGCCGAAACGGGCGAACACTACATCACGCGCACGGGCGCCGAATACCGCTCCATGGTGAAAAAGGCCGCCGGTGGCGGCGCCGTGATGGCCTTCACCACGCTGGCCAAATTTGGCCTGTACGCGCTGGCGCTGTCGGCGTTCTGGGGCGGCTTCTGGGCGGGCGTGAACTATGCGATGAGCTTTGTGCTGGTGCAGCTGCTGCATTTCACCGTGGCCACCAAGCAGCCGGCCATGACGGCGCCCGCCATGGCGGCCAAGCTCAAAGAGCTGGGCTCGGGCGAGGCCATCGAATCGTTTGTGGATGAAGTCACCCACCTGGTGCGCTCGCAGGTCGCCGCCGTGCTGGGCAATGTGCTGGTGGTATACCCCCTGGTGCTAGGCTTGGCACTGCTGATCGCCTGGGCCAAGGGCGCCCCCGCCATCAACGCGAAGGAGGCCGGCCATGTGCTCGAATCGCTGCACCTGCTGGGGCCCTCGCTGCTGTTTGCCGCGTTCACGGGCGTGCTGCTGTTCACCTCCAGCATCATCGCGGGCTGGACCGAAAACTGGTTTGTGCTGCACCGGCTGGACTCGGCCGTGCGCTACAACCCGCGCATCACCGCCCGGCTGGGCCCCGAGCGCGCGGCGCGCTGGGCGCGCTTTCTGCGCGAGAACCTGTCGGGCTTTGCCGCCAACATCTCGCTGGGCTTCATGCTCGGCTTGGTCCCGGCGTTTGCAGGGTTTTTCGGGCTGGGGCTGGATGTGCGCCATGTCACCCTGTCCTCGGGCCAGCTGGGGGCCGCCACCGCAGCCCTGGGCTGGGACATCGTTCACCAGGGCGCGTTCTGGTGGGCACTGGCCACCCTTCCCCTGCTGGGTGCGCTCAATGTCAGTGTGAGCTTTTACCTGGCTTTTCGCCTGGCCTTGCGGGCCCACAACGTGAGCGGTGTCGACCGTTCACGCATCTATGCAGCGATGCGGCACCGCCTGCGCAAGGCGCCGCTGAGCTTTTTCGTGCCTGAACGCCAGGCCGCCTGATTCATGCGCTTCTGGCCTGCGCAAACACGGGCGCCGCTGTCCTACAGGGCACTGTCGTTTGCGCATGTAAATTCAGGTAACCGCCGGGAAGGACCGTGGCGCCAGCAGGCGCAGCCTGTCTTTCCCGCCCACCGGGCGCTGCCCGTCTGATGGAGAGGACCCATGAAATGAACGAAATCCTGAGCTTCTGGGCGCAGTGGCTGCGCCCTTCGGCCGGGTTGCCCACGGTGCAATGGTCGCTGCTGCTGGCGGTGGCCGCCATGGCGGGCTATCTGTGCCAGCGCCACACGGGCCTGCCCAAAGTGGTGGGCTACTCCCTGGTGGGCACCGCTGCCGGTCTGGCAGGCTTCAGCGGGGCGGTGTGGCCGCTTCAGGGCATCGGGCTGTTTCTGCTGGAGCTGGGCATCTCCATCGTGCTGTTCGAGTGCGGCGGGCGCATTCCGCTGCGCTGGTTTCGCCACAACCCCATGGTGCTGGTGCAGAGCATTGCCGAATCGGCACTGACCTACTTTGCCGTCTATTGGGTGCTGGTGTGGCTCGACACCCCCCTGCACGTGGCCGGCCCCCTGGCCCTGGTGGCGCTGGCGGCTTCGCCCGCCGTGCTGACGCGCGTGGTGGCCGACACCCGCGCGGCCGGCCCCGTCACCGAGCGCGCCATTGTGCTCGCCACCCTGTCCACCCTCTATGCGCTCACCCTGGGCAGCGCCCGTGCCGAGCAGATCAACCGCCAGAGCGTCACGCTGCTGGACACCATGTATCCCGTGGTGGTGGTGCTGGGCGTGTCGATCATCGTGGCGGCTGTGCTGTCGCTGGCGCTGCGCATGGC
>DAOPUP010000291.1:0-3683 GCA_035350655.1 Acidovorax sp.
CGCTTCATCTGGGGGCGGATCATGACGAAATACAGCACCACGAACATCAGCACCAAGGGCAGCATGCCCGTGAGCGAAGACATGATGTCACCGCCACCAGTGGCGGCGGCAGGTGCGGTCTGGGCGAAAGCAGAGGAAATAAACACGGACAGGACTCCACAACGGATGGTCTAAACACACAACTCCGCCGCTGGCACGCTGTGCAAGCGTCTACCCAGGGCGGAGCGGGCCATTGTATGCGGGCCCCCGCCCCGCGCCCAAGGGCTAAGACCCAAGCCGACGCCAGGTGTTTGCCGCGCCGCCCGGCCCTGTCCAGGGAGGGTTGCAAAGCAGGATGAAAAGTGCCTGGTGTGAACGCTTTGTAAGCACCTTGTGCTATCTATTTGATAGTAATTGCCTGCGCCAGGCACAGACCCTGGGGGCGGGCCCCGCGCCGCGGTTCAGGCGGCCTGGCGCGATGGTGCGTTGGCTTTGCCGTCGCGCCATTGCGCCATCAGGCCGTCCCATTTCGGGCGCACCGCCTTCAGGTGACGCTCCTTCACATGGCCATAGCCGCGGATGCCTTCGGGGATGCTGGCAATCTCCACGGCCAGCGGCAGCTTCTCGGGGGTCAGGCCGGCCAGCAACTCGGCGATGCAGGCGCGGTATTCCACGATCAAAGCGCGCTCGGTGTGGCGTTCGCCGGTCTTGCCAAAGATGTCCAACGCGGTGCCGCGCAGGCCTTTCATCCTGGCCAGCACGCCAAAGGCGCTGCGTATCCAGGGGCCAAACGACTGCTTGATGAGTTCGCCCTGGTTGTTTTTCTGCGCCATCATGGGCGGCGCCAGGTGGTGCACCAGCTTGTAGTCGCCTTCGAACATGGCGGCGATTTGGTCCGTGAAGGCCTTGTCGGCATGCAGGCGCGCCACCTCGTATTCATCCTTGTAGGCCATCAGTTTGAACAGGTAGCGCGCCACGGCCTCGCTCAGGCGGGTGCTATTGCCCAGCTTGCCCTCGGCCGCCTTCACCTTGTCGACAAAGGCCCGGTAGTCGGCGGCGTAGGCGGCGTTCTGGTAGCCCGTGAGGAATTCCACCCGCCGGGACACCATGTCGGCCAGCGAAGGTTTCTTGACGAAATGGATCACCTGCGCGGCCTGGAGCAGCGCCTGCACCGAGGCGAGGTCATGCGCGCAGCGGCGGCCCCATTCAAACGCGGCCTGGTTGTTGTCCACCTGCACGCCGTTCAATTCCATGGCGCGCATCAGCGCGGCATGGGACAGCGGCACGCGGCCCTTTTGCCAGGCGTAGCCCAGCATCAGCGGGTTGGTGTAGATGCTGTCGCCGAGCAGTTGCAGGGCCACCTGCTCGGCATCGAAACTGCCCACACCGCCAGCGCCCACGGCAGCGGCAATCGCGCTGTCGCAGTGGGCGGCGGGGAACTGCCAGTTGGGGTTGGTCACGAAGGCCGCTGTAGGCGTGCCGTGGGTGTTGAGCGCCACGAAGGTGCGGCCCGGCTGCATCACGGCCAGCGTGGTTTTGTGGGCTGCCACGATGGCGTCGCAGCCAATCACCAGGTCGGCCTTGGCGGTATCGACCTTGGTGGTGTAGATGGCGTCGGGGCGGTTGGCGATCTGGATATGGCTCCAGGTCGCGCCGCCCTTTTGTGCCAGGCCGCCGGCGTCCTGCGTGACCACGCCCTTGCCTTCCAGGTGCGCGGCCATGCCCAGCAGCGAGCCAATGGTGATCACGCCGGTGCCGCCCACGCCGCCCACCACGATGCCCCAGGCGGCTTCGGCCAAGGGCAGCACGGGCTCGGGAATGGCGGGCAGGCTGGAGAGGTCGCCCTTTTTCTCCCTCTTGGGCTTTTTGTGCTGGCCGCCCTCCACGGTGACGAAGCTCGGGCAAAAGCCCTTGAGGCAGGAATAGTCCTTGTTGCAGGTGCTCTGGTTGATGCGGCGCTTGCGGCCGAACTCGGTTTCCACGGGCTCGACCGATAGGCAGTTCGATTGCACCGAGCAGTCGCCGCAGCCCTCGCACACCAGCTCGTTGATCACCACACGCTTGGCCGGGTCCACCAGGGAGCCGCGTTTGCGGCGGCGGCGCTTCTCGGTGGCGCAGGTCTGGTCGTAGATGATGGCCGTGCAGCCCTTGAGCTCACGGAACGCGCGCTGGATGCGGTCGAGCTCGTCGCGGTGGAACACCTCGACGCCAGGCGGCAGGTCGTTGACCAGTTCGGGATGGCCGGCGTGCACGGCGCTGCTGTCCAGCCGGTGCGTGCGGCCGTGGTATTTCTCGGGTTCGTCGGTGACCACGACCAGTTTGACCACGCCTTCTGCGCGCAGGCTGTGCGCGATCTGCGCCACCGAGTGGCCCTCGGGCCGCTCGCCCACCTGCTGGCCACCGGTCATGGCCACGGCATCGTTGTAGAGAATCTTGTAGGTGATGTTGACGCCGGCCGCGATGCTCTGGCGGATGGCCAGCAGGCCGCTGTGAAAGTAGGTGCCGTCGCCCAGGTTGGCGAACACATGCGCGTCCTTGGTGAAGGGCGCCTGGCCCACCCACGAAACGCCCTCGCCGCCCATTTGTGTGAACGTGCTGGTGCTGCGGTCCATCCACACCGTCATGTAGTGGCAGCCGATGCCGGCGACTGCGCGCGAGCCTTCGGGCACGCGCGTGCTGGTGTTGTGCGGGCAGCCGCTGCAGAACCACGGGGCGCGCTCACCGGTGTCCATTTTCAGCGCGGTCATCGCGCGTTCGCTGGCTTCGATGATGGCCAGGCGCGCATCCATGCGGGCCACGATGTCGGCGGACACACCCAATTTCTTCAAGCGCTTGGCAAGCGCCTTGGCGATGAGGGCCGGCGTGAGGTCGGCCTTGGCGCGCAGCAGCCAGTTCTGGCTGGGGTTGGGCATGGACCATTCGCCGCCTGTGGCATCGCCCTCGGGCTCATCGAACTTGCCCAGCACGTTGGGGCGCACGTCGGAGCGCCAGTTATAGAGCTCTTCCTTGAGCTGGTATTCGATGACCTGGCGTTTTTCTTCCACCACCAGGATCTCCTGCAGGCCCCGCGCGAAGTCGCGCGTGATGCTGGCTTCGAGTGGCCACACCACGTTGACCTTGTGTACCCGAATGCCGATCTGGCGGCAGGTGGCGTCATCGAGCCCCAGGTCCACCAGCGCCTGGCGCGTGTCGTTGTAGGCCTTGCCGCTGGCGATGATGCCGAAGCGGTCTTGCTGGCTTTCGATGACGTTGTAGTTGAGCTGGTTGGCGCGGATGTACGCGAGGGCCGCATACCACTTGTAGTCCATGAGGCGCGCCTCCTGCTCCAGCGGCGCGTCGGGCCAGCGGATGTGCAGGCCGCCGGGCGGCATGGCGAAGTCCTCGGGCATCACGATCTTCACGCGGTCGGGGGCCACCGAGATGCTGCTCGACGACTCCACCACCTCCTGGATGGTCTTCATGCCCGACCATAGGCCTGAGAAACGGCTCATGGCAAAGGCATGCAGGCCCATGTCTAGAATCTCCTGCACGCTGCTCGGGAAGAACACCGGCGTGCCGCAGGCCTTGAAAATGTGGTCGCTCTGGTGTGCTGCGGTGCTGCTCTTGCTGATGTGGTCGTCGCCCGCAATGGCGATCACGCCGCCGTGCTGGGCCGTGCCCGCCATGTTGGCGTGCTTGAACACGTCCGAGCAGCGGTCCACGCC
>DAOPUP010000292.1:0-3669 GCA_035350655.1 Acidovorax sp.
CGGCGTGCGGAGTTTCCGGCGTGTTTTCAGATGGTGGCCGCCATGAACCCCTGCCCCTGTGGCTTTTTGGGGTCGGCGCAGCGCGCCTGCCGTTGCACGCCCGACCAGGTGGCGCGTTACCAGGGCAAGCTCAGCGGGCCGCTGCTCGATCGCATCGATCTGCATGTGGAGGTGCCTGCCTTGCCAGCCAACGACCTGCTGGACGCGCCAGCGGGCGAGGCCAGCGCCGCCGTGCGCGAACGTGTGGCCCGCGCACGCCAGGCAGCCATCGCCCGCCAGGGCAAGGCCAACCAGGCGCTGCAGGGCCAGGAGATCGACGCCCACACGGCGCTGGAGCCCGCCGCCCTGCAGTTTCTGCAAACCGCGGCCGCGCGCCTGGGCTGGTCGGCCCGCAGCACGCACCGCACCCTGAAGGTGGCGCGCACCATTGCCGACCTGGCGGGCGCCACCAGCACGCAGGTGGCCCATGTGGCCGAGGCCGTGCAATACCGGCGCGTGCTGCGCAGCCCGGGCGCATGAAACACCCGGCCGCCGCGCACGGCCCCGGGCCTGGCCCGTACACACCGCAAAAACCGCCGGATAATGCTATATATTTAATAGCTATTTGCGCTTTCCCATAAAGGGCTAGAGTCCAATTTGACTCATATTTCCCGAGAACCACGAGGATTCGGTCGCTACACCCCGAGGTACTGGCGCCGCACGGCCAGGTCGGCCACCAGCGCCGCCATGGTGCTGTGGTGGCGGATCTGGCCTTTTTCCAGCACATAGGCGCGGTCGGCCACCGCCTCGGCAAAGTAGAGGTTTTGTTCAGACAGCAGCACGCTCACGCCCTGGGCCTTGAGTTGCAAAATGGTGCGGGCCATCTGCTCGACGATCAGCGGGGCCACGCCTTCGGACGGCTCATCGAGCAGCACCAGCAGCGGCTGGCCCATGAGGGTGCGCGCCACTGTAAGCATCTGCTGCTCGCCGCCACTCATGCGGCCGCCGGGCCGGTGGGGCATTTCGCCCAGATTGGGAAACAGCGCAAACAGGCGCTCGGGTGTCCAGTGCGGCGCGGCGCTGCCGTCGGGCCAGTGTCGCGCGCCCTGGCGCCCCACTTCCAGGTTTTCAAGCACGCTCAGTTCGGTGAAGATGCGCCGCTCTTCGGGCACATAACCGAGCCCCCTGCGGGCCACCTCGTAGGGAGCGCTGCGCGCAATGTCGCGGCCCAGAAAGCGCAGCCCCCCCCCGTGGCGCACTTCCCGGCGCACTTCCCGGCGCACCTCCAGGCCGACAATGGCCTTGAGCGTGGTGGACTTGCCAGCGCCATTGCGCCCCATCAGCGCCACCACCTCGCCGCGCCCCACCTGCAGGTCCACGCCAAACAGCACCTGCGCGGCGCCATACCAGGCGGACACCCCCTGCACCTCCAGCAAGGGCACGGGCGCGCCTTTCGGCGGCACGGCAGAGGCTGCGCCCGCCATCACGCCGGCCCTCCATCCACCAGGCTGTGGCCGAACATGCTGCCGCTGCCCAGATACACCTGCTGCACCTGGGCGTTGTCGCGAATGGCCTGCGGCGTGCCCTCGGCCAGCAGGCGCCCGCGCGCCAGCACCATCACGCGGTCGGCATGGGCAAACACCACATCCATGCTGTGCTCAGTGAACAGCACGCCCATGGCGCGCTCGCGCGCGAGCTGCCGTGTGAGCGCCATGAGGGACAGGCGTTCCGCCGGTGCCATGCCGGCCGTGGGCTCGTCCATCAGCAGCAACCGGGGCGCGTGGGCCAGCGCCATGGCCAGCTCCACCCGCTTGACATCGCCATAGGCCAGCGCGCTGCAGGGGCGCGCCGCCTGGGCTTGCATGTCCACCTGCGCCAGCAGGGCCAGCGCATCGGCGCGCCGGTGGTCCTGCGCGCGGTGCCAGAACGCAAACAGGCGCCGGTCAGCCGACAGCAGGGCCATCTGCACGTTTTCGACCACGGTGAGCGAGGCAAAGGTCTCGGCAATCTGGAAGGTGCGGCCCACTCCCTGGCGCCAGACGGCGCGCGGCGGCAGGCCGGCAATGTCCGCGCCCGCCAGCCGGATGCTGCCGGCATCGGGCCGCAACTGGCCGCCCACCATGTTGAACGTGGTGGACTTGCCCGCGCCGTTGGGGCCAATCAGCGCGAGCATCTCGCCCGCAGCCAGCACGAAATCCACGCCATCGACCGCGTGCACGCCGCCAAAGGCCTTGCGCAGGCCACTCACCTGCAGCAGCGGGGGCGCGGCGCTCATGGCGTGCTCCCGCGGCGGGCCTGCCAGCGCAGGGCGACTTGCCGGGCAAAGCCCGCCAGCCCCTGCGGGAACATGAGCACCAGCGCCAGCATGGTGCCGCCCAGCACGGCGCGCCAGTAGTCGGTGTTGCGCGCCACCGTGTCGTGCAGCCAGGTAAAGGTCACCGCCCCCACCCAGGGGCCGGCCAGCGTCTGCACGCCACCCAGCAGCACCATCACCAGGCCATCCACCGACTTGCCGACCGACAGGCCTTCGGGCGAAATGCTGCCCTTGGAAAACACATACAGCGCCCCGGCCAGGCCGGCCAACACGCCCGCCACCACAAACGCCGCCCACTGCAGGCGGCGCCCATCCATGCCGATGGCATCGGCCCGCAGGGCCGAGTCGCGCACTGCGCGCAGCGCATAGCCGAAGGGCGCCAGCAGCACGCGCCGCAGCAGCAGCACGCCGGCCGCCACCAGGGCCAGGGTCACGAGGTAATAGGCCTGCTGACTGGCCAGCCAGGGTGCGGGCCACACGCCGGCAATGCCGTTGCTACCGCCGGTGACGGCGTCCCACTGGTAGCACAGCGCCCAGGTGATTTGCGCAAACGCCAGCGTGAGCATGGTGAGGTACACGCCCGACAGCCGCACACAGAACCAGCCATACAGCAGCGCCGCCCCGCCCGCCGCCAGCGGGGCCAGCAGCAAGGCCAGTTCCATGCGCACCCCGGCCGACTGCACCAGCAACGCCGCCGCATAGGCGCCCAGGCCAAAGTAAGCCGCGTGGCCAAACGAGTGCATGCCCGCAGGCCCCATGAGGAAATGCAGGCTGGAGGCAAAGAGCACCGCCACCAGCACATCCACCAGCAACACCGGCGCATAGGGCCATGCCCCCGCCAGCAGCGGCACCAGCGCCAGTGCGGCGAGACCGGCCCAGCCCACCCACTGCAGGGCGCGGCTGGCGGGTTGCAGCGGCGCCTCGGCCACGCCGGCCAGGCGCGCGGGCGGCTGCGGCCGCCCCAGCAGCCCCCAGGGCCGCCACACCAGTACCACGGCCATGACCAGAAACTCGACCACCAGCGTCATCTTCGACAGCGACAGGCTGATGCCCCCCACCTCCACCAGCCCGGCCCACACGCACACCGCCTTGAGCTCGGCAATCAGCAGCGCCGCCACGAAGGCGCCGGGGATCGAGCCCATGCCGCCCACCACCACCACAACGAAGGCCGCGCCGATGGTGTTCAGGTCCATGTCGAGCTGGGCCGGCTCGCGCGGCAGCTGCAGCGCGCCCGCCAGGCCTGCCAGCAAGGCGCCCAGCGCAAACACGCCGGTGAACAGCCACGCCTGGTTGACGCCCAGGGCGCCCACCATGCCGCGGTCTTGCGTGGCTGCGCGCACCAGCGTGCCCCAGCGCGTGCGGTGCAGGCCCAGCCA
>DAOPUP010000293.1:0-3664 GCA_035350655.1 Acidovorax sp.
GCCGCGTTGGAGCCGATGTACAGAGCGACCTTGCTGTTTTGCATGTCGTTGTACGAATTGGTCATGGCGCCGTAGCCCCATGTGTTGGCCACGCCGGCCACGGTGGTGGAGTGGCAGATACGCGCCTGGTGGTCACAGTTGTTGGTGCCCCAGAAGCTCACAAACTTGCGCAGCAGATACGCCTGCTCGTTGTTGTGCTTGGACGAGCCCACAAAGTACACGCTGTCGGGGCCGCTGGCCTTGCGCAGCTCCTGCATCTTGGCAGTGATCTCGTTCAGCGCCGTATCCCAGCTGATGCGCTCGTACTTTCCGTTCACAAGCTTCATGGGATAGCGCAGACGGTACTCGCCATGGCCATGTTCGCGCAAAGCGGCCCCCTTGGCGCAGTGGGCTCCCAGGTTGATAGGCGAGTCAAACACCGGTTCCTGGCGCACCCACACCCCGTTCTCCACCACGGCATCCGTGGCGCAGCCCACCGAGCAGTGGGTGCAGACCGTGCGGCGCACTTCGATCTTGCTGTCGCCGATGCCGACCTTGGCACCTTCGGCGGCGTCCGCTTTTTTGACCAGCGTGAGCTGCGATGCTGCGAGGCCCACGCCTACGCCAAGACCGGAGCGGCGCAGGAAGGAGCGCCGGTCCATCGTGGGCAGGGCCTGCGACAAGCCACGGCGCAGACTGTGAACAAAAGGAGAGGCAGACGACGATGCGTTCTGCGCAGTGTGAGAAGACTTCTTGGTGAGCAACATGGCGCGCCCCGCTGTCAGAGTTGGGTGGTTTTGTAGTACTGCTTCACGTGGGCAGACAGGTGGTAGCCACCGCCTTTTTCAGGCGCGACACGAGCGGGTTCGGACACCACCGCTGTCGCGGGAACCACCTGGGGAAGCGCCACCACGGCGGCGGCCGCAGCCCCTACTGTGGCAGCACCGGAGAAGAAGCTCCGGCGTGAAGAATTGGGCTGACGACTCTGCATGCTTGTCTCCAGAATGGCTGGGGGCTATGAAACGATATTCATATCAAGTCTATGCCAGTGGGTCAAAACCTGCAAACACGCTTTGCACCTCCCACCAACGCACTCATCTTTGTAGCGTCCGAGGCAGGGCCTTCAGAAGCGCAACGGGTCATTCCAGCATGTCAAAACCCTGGGTTTCCACCGACAAAAAAGCCCGCGTGAACTGGGCCAGCGCGGCATAAAAGCGCGCCTGCGGGTGGGCCGCAAGGGCGTCACACAGCTGGAGCACCCAGGGCTGCAGGTGCGTTGTAAAAAAGTTGCGCTGCGCCGTCAGGTTGCAGACAGCCAAGTCATCGCCCGCGATCAGGTAGCGCATCACTTCGCACAGGTAGGCGATATGGTCCTCGGTTTCGGACATGGCCTCGTCACGACCCAGGCCCAGCCGGTCCAGGTCCGTGCGCAGCCGGGCCAGCGGCTTCTCGTTCAAAAAGCCGCTCAGGTAGTGCGATCCGTAGAGGTAGACATCGGGCTTGCCCACGCCGCCAAAAAGGCGGTCGAACTCCTGTGCCAAAGCCGCATCGTCCAGGCCACGGGCAGCGCCCACCAGTTGCTGCCAGGGCTCCTGCAGGAAGCCCCCAGCGGCCGGCGCCTCGGTCACGGCCACACGCAAGGCCGACAGCAGTTCGGGGCCGGGCACAGCGTAGTACAGCTGCGACAGCAGACCATACAGTTCGGCCCGGGCGGTTTCCTCGTCCAGGGCAGAGCTGCCGGATGACCCGGGGGGTGTCAGGGAGGGATTGGCGCTCACAGGTCCGTCACTTTCGTTTCGCTTTGGGAGGAATACAGGTCAATTACACGGCAGTCGCTGCACATTTTCAGGCGCTCCAGCGCCTCGCCCTGGAACATGGGGTGGCCCGAGAGCTTGCCCAGCATGGCTTCAATCGCCTTCACTGTCCCAAAGGGCTTGCTGCAGCGCACACAGGCCCACGGCTTGGCCTCATTGAGCACGCGCAGCTGAGCACGCTCGGGCGCCAGCAACAGGCGCGGCTGCAAAGTGATGGCGTTCTCTGGGCAGGTCGTGGCACACAGACCACACTGCACGCAGTTCTTTTCGATGAACCGCAGCTGGGGCAACTGGGGGTTGTCTTGCAGCGCACTGGCCGGGCAGGCGCTCACGCAGCTCAGGCACAACGTGCAGCGGTCCTTGTTGACTTCGATCGCACCCAGCGGCGAGCCTGCTGCGGGCAAGGCAATGGCCTCGGGCCGCGCCGCCACAGGCAGGGGGGCCTGCTCGATGAGGTGGTCCAGCGCCATCTCCAGGGTGCTGCGCTTTTCTTGCGCCACAGCGAAACGCGCCGCCACGGCGGGGGTCTTCTGGCGCGTCCGGCCCAGGGCCTGCAATGCGGCATCGAGCTCGGTGGGGTGCGTGGCGCGCAGCAGCTGCACATGGGTGCCGGTGTAGCCCAGCCCGCGCAAGATAGCCTGCGCCACATCCATCTGCGCCTGCAGTCCATCCAGATACTGCGGCGCTTCCTCCTGCGTGGTCAGCACCACCACCTGCGCAGCCCCGTAGGCAATGGCGCTGAGCCACAGGTCTACCCCGGCACTTGCCGTGTGCCACAGCGCCACGGGAATCACGTGGGCAGGCACGCCGTGCGCCAGTTTGAGCTGCGCGGCACGGCCCAGTTCTTCCACCAGCGCCTGGCCACGCTCCTGGCTGTGCAGCAGCAGCACGGCGTCCTTGCCGCCCGCAGCCGCGTAAGTGGACAACAGGGTCTTGAGTCTGGTGCCCTGCTCCATTGCGCTGGGGTAGGCATAGGTCAGCGCGCCCGTAGGGCACACCGTGGTGCAAGCACCGCAGCCCACGCACAGGCTGGGGTTGACCACGATGCGCTGGCGGCTCTTGTCGCTGCTCACTGCCTCGGCCGAGCAGATGTCCACGCAGGCGTTGCACCCCACGGTTTCATTGCGGCTGTGGGCACAGAGTTTTTGTTTGTAGACAAAAAACCGGGGCTTCTCGAACTCGCCCACCAGCTCGCGCAGCTTGAGCAGCGTGGCCAGGTCGCGCCCGTCCCAGCGCAAATACCCCTGCGGCAGCGCATGCTGCAAGAACGTGGGCGTGGCGGTGGCCGAACGCAGGTCGAGCACCAGGTCAAAGCGTTCGGTCTGGGCGGTGGCTTCGCGGGTGAAATCGATGGCACCCGCCACCTGACAGGCCTTCACGCAAGCGCGGTGCGACTGGCAGGCCGCCATGTCAATCTGGTAATCGAGGCCAATGGCGTTCTCGGGGCAGGCGGCCACACAGGCATTGCAGCGCGTGCACAGGTCGAGGTCGATGGGATTGTCGGCCGCCCACTGCAGCTCAAACGCGCCCAGCCAACCCGTCAGGCCGGTGATACGCCCGCCCAGCACGGGGTAGTGCCGGGCCTGCGCGCCACCCGCATTGCCGGGGCCCTGCGTGAACAGGGTCACATCGAGCACATCCGACACCAGGGCCGCCGCCTGTTCGACCTGGTCCAGCGGGCCGATGATGAGCAGGCGACCCGCGCTTTTGTAGGTCACCGTCGGCACGGGCGGTGGATCGGGCAGTCGGGCAGCGGCGAGCAGCGCGGCGATCTTGGGACTGGCCTGGGCCGCGTCTCGGCTCCAGCCACCGGTCTCGCGGATGTTCACAAAGCGGATAGGCGACACCGCCCCCTCGGTCTGCTGGCCCAG
>DAOPUP010000294.1:0-3659 GCA_035350655.1 Acidovorax sp.
GCACCAGCGTGCGCAGATGGGCTTCGGGCGGCACGGGGGCCACGGTGAAGCGGCTCGCTGCGGTGCCGACCAGCACCGCCTGCGCCACATCGCGCTCGCCCCACAGGGCGGCCAGGGCGTGGCTGGTGACAAAAGCGCCAAACGAGAAGCCGGCCAGCGCAATCGGGCCCTGGGGCGCCACCTGCTGCACCACGGCCAGCAGGTCTTGCAGCTCGCCACGCCCCTCGTCGTGCACACCGGCGCTAGCGCCCACACCGCGGAAATTGAAACGCACCGTGGTCCAGCCGCATTGGGTGAAGGCGCGCGCCAGGGTCTGCACCACCTTGTTGTCCATGGTGCCGCCAAACAGCGGATGAGGGTGGGCAAGGATGGCCACGCCACGCGGGGCCGCGCCTTCAGGCAGGATTGCTGCGTCGCGCGCCGCCTCGATGGCACCGGCGGCGCCGCTCAGCACCAAGCGTTCGGTTTGTGCATTCACGAATTGCTACTTATTCAATAGCATCTAGTGCCTGTAAAACAAGGGCCAGATGCCAAAAACACTCAATAAACCGCAGAGCGGCGCTCAACGCCCCAGTTCCGCGGGCGTGAGCAGGCGCTCGACGATCTGGCCGTTCTGGAGGTGCGACGCCACGATTTCATCCACATCGCTGGCGTCCACATAGGAATACCAGGTGCCCTCGGGGTAGACCACGGCCACGGGGCCTGCGGCGCAGCGGTCCAGGCAGCCCGCCTTGTTCACCCGCACCCCGCCAGGCCCGGCCAGTCCGGCCGCCTTGACCTGTGCCTTGCACCGGTCAAAGGCCTCCTGGGCGCCGTGGTGGGCACAGCTGTTTTCGCCATTGGCGCGGTCGTTCAGGCAAAAAAAGATGTGGCGGGCGAAATAACCGGGCGCTACGGGGGGGATGGAGGGGGTGTCGCTCATCCAGCCATTCTAGTTTTGCGGCTCCCGGCGCGACGCCCGAATGAGCACATACGCCAGTGCGGCATAGGGCCACAGCCAACCCAGCCACTGGCCCAGGCCGAAAAAGCGGATGAACCGCCCTTGCTCCCAAAATTGCAGCGTCTGAGCGAAATAGGCACTGGCGGGCGCCTGGTTGAGCAGCCCCAGGTGCCAAGCCAGCGCCAGCAGCAACAGCGCCGCGCTGGCGCGCCGCGGCAAGGCCAGCAGCAGCGCCGCCAGCGCAAGCGCCGCCCCCACCCCCACCCGCGTGGGCAGCTCCAGCCAGCTCCAGGCATGCGCAGGCCCCCAGCTCAGCGCCGCCGACAAGGCCGTGACCGCTATCCCCACCACCGCCACAGTGATGGCAAACAGGGCGCGGCGCCCCACGTGGCGGATGACGCAATAGCCCAGCAAACAGGGGATAAGCAGCCCCAGCGTCACGCACAACAGCTCGCCACCGGGAGACAAGGGCTCCAGCGGCACATCGCGCACCGGCAGCCAGTCGAGAAAAGGCGTGTCGGCCAGCAGGTCTTCGAGGCCCAGCTCCAGCCGCTCCAGCACCTGCCCCAGGCCAAAGGGCACGGCTGCCGGAAACAGCAGCGCCAGAGGCCACAGCGCCAGCAGCACCAGCGCGCCCCGCGCGTCCGGCACGAACCAGCGGGCCCGGAAGTCGCTCCAGCGGTCGATGGCGCCCCAGCGCTCGAGCAGCGCCGCCGTGCAGGCCCCCACGAGCGTTCCGAGGGCGTTGAGCAGCAGGTCGAGGTTGGAGGGCACGCGCCGCGGCAGATAGATCTGCAGGTATTCCATCAGCAGCGACAGCAGCACACCCGCCAGCGTGGCCAGCAGCACCGCCCCGCGCTCGCGGCCAGAACGCAGCAGGGCCAGCACCAGCAAGAAACCCAGGGGGGCATAGCCCACCACATTGATGGCGACATCAAACCCCGTCCAGTAGGGCGGTGGCAAAGGGGCCGACAGGAAAACCCAGGGGTCGATGCCCTGGGCGCGCCAGCCGTCAAACGGGAACAGGCTGGCAAACACCACCAGCGCTGCATGGATCAGCGCCAGCGGCCAAGCGGAAGTCTTGTGCACCGGCGCGGGTCTCTGGTGTCAGAACGGCTTGACCACCACCAGCACCACGGCAATCAGCAGCAGCACCACGGGCACTTCATTGAACCAGCGAAACCACACATGGCTCCTGCGGCTGCTGCCGGCGATGAGCTTGCGCAGCAATACCGCGCAGGCGTGGTGGTAGCCGATCACCAGCAGCACCACGGCCAGCTTGGCGTGCATCCAACCATTGCCCTGCGACGCCGGGCCGCGGCCGATGCCGTAGCCCAGCCAGAGCCACAGGCCCAGCGCTACGGCGGGCACGGCCAGCACCGTGGTGAAGCGCAGCAGCTTGCGTGCCATCAGCACCAGGCGCTCACGCTCGGCCACCGAGCCGGGCGCCACCATCGCCAGATTCACGAAGATGCGCGGCAGATAGAAAAGGCCGGCAAACCAACTGGCCACGAAAACAATGTGAAAGGCTTTGATCCAGAGCATGCCTGCAGTTTAAGGGCCGGCGCGCACGGCAACAGCCGGTCCTGAAAAGCCCCGCACGTCAGACCGCATTCGATGACCGACCTTCGTACATGGCGCCAGTACACAGCCCCAGCGCGTGCGCACCCTGGCCAGCAGATGTCGTGAAAACCTAGCCGGGCCACAGGCGTCGCCCCTGGCGGGAGGCGCGAAGCGACCCAGGGGGCTTCATAATTGTTTCTATGCACCTCTCCAGCCCCACCCCCTTTCCACAGAACCGCCCACGCCGCCTGCGCCGTGACGCTTTCACCC
The DNA here is from genome assembly GCA_035350655.1 of Acidovorax sp. Classification (GTDB taxonomy): domain Bacteria; phylum Pseudomonadota; class Gammaproteobacteria; order Burkholderiales; family Burkholderiaceae_C; genus Acidovorax. The sequence goes on from DAOPUP010000294.1 coordinate 2,774, forward strand.
GCAACCTGGTGCGCGAGCATGCCGTCACGCCCCACGACCTGATCTACCCCGTGTTCGTGCACGAGGGCCAGAACCAGCGCGAGGCCGTGCCGTCGATGCCCGGTGTGGACCGGCTCAGCCTGGATCTGCTGCTGCCCGTGGCCGAGGATTGCGTGAAGCTGGGCATTCCCGTGCTGGCGCTGTTCCCGGCCATCGACCCTGCGCTCAAGACGCCCGATGGAAAGGAAGCGCTGAACCCCGACGGCCTGATTCCGCGCGTGGTGCGGGCGTTGAAAAAAGAGTTTCCCGACCTGGGCGTGATGACCGATGTGGCGCTCGACCCCTACACCAGCCACGGCCAGGATGGCGTGCTCGACGAGACGGGCTACATCATCAATGACGAAACGGTCGAGATCCTCACCGGTCAGGCGCTCACCCACGCCGAAGCCGGCGTGGACATCGTGGCGCCCAGCGACATGATGGACGGGCGCATCGGCGCCATCCGCGAGGCCTTTGAAGTGCAGGGCTACATCCACACGCGCATCATGGCTTACAGCGCCAAGTACGCCAGCGCCTTCTATGGGCCGTTTCGCGATGCCGTGGGCACGCGCGGCGCCCTGGGCAAAAGCAACAAATTCGTCTACCAGATGGACCCGGGCAACAGCGACGAGGCCCTGCGCGAGGTGGCGCTCGACATCGCCGAAGGCGCCGACATGGTGATGGTCAAGCCCGGCATGCCGTACCTGGACATCGTGCGGCGCGTGAAAGACGAATTCCGTGTGCCCACCTTCGCCTACCAGGTGAGCGGCGAATACGCCATGATCAAGGCCGCCGCCGCCAACGGCTGGCTCGACCACGATGCCGTGATGATGGAAAGCCTGCTGGCCTTCAAGCGCGCAGGCGCCGA
>DAOPUP010000295.1:0-3638 GCA_035350655.1 Acidovorax sp.
TGGCTGCGCAGCAGGCGGGTGAGCTTGCGGGTGTCGATGTTGGCAATGGCCACCGTCTTCTCGCGCACGAGGTACTGCGAAAGGGTCTCGGTCTGGCGGAAATTGCTGGCCAGCAAAGGCAGATCCCTGATGATGAGGCCTGCGGCATGGACCTTGTCAGCTTCGATATCCTCGGTGTTGACGCCATAGTTGCCGATGTGCGGATACGTGAGCGTCACGATCTGCTGGCAATAGCTGGGGTCGGTGAGGATTTCCTGGTAGCCGGTGATGGCGGTGTTGAACACCACTTCGCCGACGGTGGTGCCGGTGGCACCGATCGAATTGCCGATAAAGACCGTGCCGTCTGCGAGCGCCAGGATGGCGGAGGGGAAGTTTCCCTGTAGAGACAAAAGCACTGGATTCTCCGGATGGTTACGGTCGCCCGGCGCCTGCAGGCCGCTCGCGCAACGAATGCCGGCGGCTGCTCTCAGATGGGTTGTTGCTTTGGGTGCGATCGGGCGACGCTGTTGCGAGAAAAGCCCCTGATTATACCCGGCGACACCGCTCCCCGAATGCCCTCATGCCGCAGTGCAGCATCGAGACAAGGGCCTGCAGGCGGTCACACAACCTGCTTTGGCTTGCCAACCGCCCCTGCCGTGCAGGCTCCGGTTCAGCGCATGGCGCTGCTGGCATGCAGGCAGATGGCGGCGGCAGCGGCCACGTTCAGCGACTCCTCGCCGCCCGGCTGCGCAATGCGGATGCGCCGGGCAGCCTGCGCCTCCAGCGCGGGCGACACGCCCTGCCCCTCGTGGCCCAGAACCCAGGCGCAAGGCCAGGGCAACTCGGCGCGGTGCAAAAAATCGCCCGCATGCGAACTGGTGACCAGCAGCGGCAAATCCAGCGCCTGCAAATCATCGAGCGCGAGCCCTTCGACCAGATCCAGCGCAAAATGCGCACCCATGCCCGCGCGCAGTACCTTGGGCGCCCACAGTGCGGCACTGCCTTTGAGCGCCGCCACCTGCCGAAAACCAAACGCCGATGCGCTGCGCAGGATGGAGCCCACATTGCCCGCATCCTGCACCCGGTCCAGCACCACCGTGGCCACGCCGGCCTGCAGGCCCCTGGGCGCAGCAGTATCCACAACAAACCCCATGGGCGCCGGCGACTCCAGGCCACTGATGTCGGCAAACAAGGCATCCGCAATAACTACTATTTTGATAGCTGCTTGTGCATATATTTCAGGGGCTTGAGGCCAAAAAGACTCTGAAAAAACAGCCACAGCCGGGTGCACGCCACGCTGCAGCGCGGCACTGCACAGGTGATCGCCCTCCAGCCAGACACGGCCCTGCTTGCGGTAGGCCGTGCTGTCCTGCGCCAGCCGGCGCAGATCCTTGACAAAGGCGTTGTCACGCGAGTGGATCACGGTCAGGGGAGCGGAGGTCATGCGTTGTCCTGGGCTGGCAAGGTAGGGGCAGAAGGGACGACTGGCGCCAGGCGATTCAGGCAAGTACCCGGGCCACGGGGGCAAAGCTGCGTCGATGGTGAATGCAGGCGCCGTGCTCGCGCAGGGCGGCCATGTGCAGGGCCGTGCCGTAGCCCTTGTGGCCGGCAAAGCCATATTGCGGGTACTGCTCGTCGACCTGTACACACCAGCGATCGCGGTGCACCTTGGCCAGGATGGATGCGGCCGAAATGGCGGGCACCAGCGCATCGCCTTTGACAATGGCCTCGGCCGGCATGTCCAGCGTGGGCAGCCGGTTGCCATCCACCAGCACCATCTTCGGCTTGAGCCGCAGGCCCAGCACGGCGCGGCGCATGGCCAGCAGCGTGGCCTGCAGGATGTTCAGGCGATCAATCTCTTCGACACTGGCTTCGGCAATGCTGCAGCACAGTGCTTTGGCGCGAATCTCGTCAAACAGGGCCTCGCGCCGCGTGGCGCTGAGCTTTTTTGAATCGGCCAGCCCGGCAATGGGATGGAGGTCGTCAAGAATGACCGCAGCGGCCACGACGGGGCCGGCCAGCGGACCGCGGCCGGCCTCGTCCACCCCGGCCACCAGACCGGGGGGGTGCCAAGGCAGGCTGGCCTGTTCAGGCGGCAAGGATTTTCTGGATCGCATCGGCAGCCAGTCGGGACGTATCACGCTGCAGGCTTTCGTGCAGCGCAGTGAAGCGCTGCTCGAGCGCGGTGATTTTTTCACTCTGGTGTGCGCGGGCATCGAACCACTGCAGCGTGGCCGCGCACAGCGCCTGGGGCGTAGCAGCATTCTGGATCAGCTCGGGCACGACAAAGTCACGGCACAAAATATTGGGCAGTCCCACCCAGGGCTGCAGCTGCTTGCGCCGCATGAGCCACCAGCTCAAAGGATGCATGTGGTAACCAATCACCATCGGGCGCTTGAACAGCGCGGCCTCGAGTGTGGCGGTGCCGCTGGCGATCAGCGTCACATCGCAGGCCGCCAGCACGGTATGCGATTGGCCGGAGACGATCTGCAGGGCATCGCCCAGCCCGCTGGCCTGGGCCAGCTGCTCGATGCGCCCACGCAGGGCGGGCACGGCTGGCACTATCAGTTTAATAGCTGGTCGTGCTTTAAGAACAAGCGCTGCGGCCTGAAAAAAGGGCGAAGCAATGTACTCCACCTCGGCAGACCGGCTGCCCGGCAGGATGGCCAGCACCTCGTCCCCATCGTGCAACCCCAGCTGCGCCCTGGCGGCGCGGCGGTCGGGCACCATGGGAATGACATTCGCCAGCGGATGCCCCACATAGGTCGCGGCGATGCCGTGCTGCGCCAGCAAGGCAGGCTCGAACGGAAAGATGCACAGCACATGGTCTGCGCTGCGGCGGATTTTTTCCACCCGATCGGCACGCCAGGCCCAGATCGAAGGGCAGACGAAATGCACGGTCTTGATGCCGGCCGCGCGCAGGTCGGCCTCCAGGCCCAGGTTGAAATCCGGGGCATCCACGCCGATGAACACATCGGGCCGGTCTTGCAGCAAACGCGCGCGCAACTGCTTGCGGATGCCCAGAATGTCGCGCAGGCGGCGCAGCACCTCCATGCTGTAGCCGTGCACCGCCAGCCGCTCGCTGGGCCACCAGGCCGTGAAACCCCGGCGCGCCATCTGCGGCCCGCCAATGCCCTGCGCCTGCAACCCGGGCCACTGTGCCTGGATGCCATCAAGCAGCAGCCCCGCCAGCAGGTCGCCCGATGTTTCGCCCGCCACCATGGCGACGCGGGGGGATGCACCCATCACCGCCCCTCAGCGCGCGATACCGCGCGTGGCATCGGCCAGGAACTGCTCCACCATCGCCACGTCGCCAGCGGCCTCGGGCACGGACTGCGCCAGTTCTGCGATGGCCGCGCGGGCTGCATCGAGCGTGAGGCCCTGGCGATAAAGCAGCTTGTGTATCTGCTTGACGACGCCAATGCGCTCGGGCGAAAAGCCGCGGCGGCGCAGCCCCACCACGTTGTAACCGCGCACGGCCAGCGGGTTGCCGTCCACCAGCATGAACGGGGGCACGTCCTGCGCCACGGCGCTGGCAAAGCCCACCATGGCATGCGCCCCGACCTGCACGAACTGGTGGATGCCGGTGAGCCCGCCCACGGTTACCCAGTCACCCAGGTGCACATGGCCGGCCAGCGTGGTGTTGTTGGCCAGCGTGG
>DAOPUP010000296.1:0-3623 GCA_035350655.1 Acidovorax sp.
CATGCTCGACACCCACAGCATCTCGTCGCCCTGCGCGTGCAGCGTGCGCAACGCAAACTGGTGGATCTCGGTGAGCTCATCCAGGCACTGCTGCACGCCCCGGTGTGCGCCGGTGACGAGTTCGATCTGCGACTCGCTGTAGTCGGTGGTGATGTGCGGATGGGTGAGCGCCGAGCCCAATGCCGCAGGGTGTGGCGTGAGGGCCAGATCCCCAGAGGACAGCACGCGCAGGCCCTCCTTTTCGATGCCACGGCGGATGCCGGCCAGGGCTTCGGGGGAACAGGCGGTGATGGGTTGCTGCAAGTTGCTCATATCTTTGTTGGCGATCATCGGGGTCGGCCCGGAACTTAGCACGGCGCCGCCCTGCCCGCCTGCCGCCCCGTCAAACCCTTGCCGCCAGGGCCTTGCCCACTTCGCTGCTGCCCTGGGCGGCGCCGCTTTGTGGTACCTGGTCGCCGGTGCGGTCGGTCACCTCGGCCAGGCGCGCGGCCAGTTGCTCGGGCATATCAGCACCCAGCCCCAGGTGGACGCCCTGCGTGAGCGTGATGTGCGCCGCCTCAAAGCTGCCCGCGCCCGCGCACAGGATGGTGCGCGTGGGCGCGCTCTCATGCGCCAGCACCAGCATGGCGGGCACCACGGCCTCGGGCTTCAATGCGGCCAGCACTTCTTCAGGCATCAGGCCCTCTGTCATGCGCGTGGCAGCCGTGGGCGCCAGGGCGTTCACATGGATATGGTGCTTGGCGCCCTCGATGGCCAGCGTCTGCATCAGGCCCACCTGCGCCAGCTTGGCGGCGCCGTAGTTGGCCTGGCCAAAGTTGCCATACAGGCCGGTGGAGGAGGTGGTCATGACGATGCGGCCATAGTCCTGCGCCACCATGTGCGGCCACACGGCCTTGCAGCAATGGGCAGCGCCCATGAGGTGCACCTCCACCACCAGGCGAAAGTCGGCCATGTCCATCTTGGCAAAGCTCTTGTCGCGCAGGATGCCGGCGTTGTTCACCAGGATGTCTACCCGGCCCCAGGCGTCAACGGCCTGCTGCACCATGGCTTGCACCGCAGCGAAGTCGGTGACCGATGCGCCGTTGGCCAGCGCCTCACCACCGGCCGCACGGATCTCATCGACCACCGCCTGCGCGGGGCTGACCGAGCCCCCCTCGCCATGCACACCGCTGCCCAGGTCGTTGACCAGCACCTTGGCGCCGCGCGCCGCAAGTGCCAATGCATGCTGGCGGCCCAGGCCGCCACCGGCACCCGTCACGATGGCCACGCGGCCGTTGAAATCAATCGCCATGCTGGAGTCACTCCTGTGTGCTGTGAATGTGGAAAATAGGCTTGCACTCTACGCCACAAAGCCCGCCCCGCCAGTCCATTGCGTGACTGGCCGCCCCAACGAAAGCCCCCATGCTGCCTGTCGTCCCCGCTGATCCCGAAACTCCCCGCGCCGCCGCCACCGTGGTGCTGTTGCGCGATGCTGCTGCCGGCCCCGAGGTGCTGCTGCTGCGCCGCCATGCCAAGGCATCGAACATGGTGGGGGTGTATGTGTTTCCCGGCGGCAAGCTCGATCCCGAAGACGCCACCCTGGGCCCCGACACCCACCTCGACCAACCGCATGCCGCCTTGCATGAGCGCCTGAACGAGCCCGATACCGACCCTGCCACCGCCGCCGGCCTGTATGTGGCCGCGCTGCGCGAAGCGCTGGAGGAATGCGGCCTGCTGCTGGCCGAACCGCTGGGCGGCGGCACCGCGGTGGATGCCGACCGCGCCCGCGCCATGCTGCGCGAAGGCCAGCCTTTGGCGCAGGTGCTGGCCGCTCTGCAGTTGCGCCTGCAAACACGCCAGCTCGCGCCCTGGTCGCGCTGGATCACGCCGCTGGTGCCCAGCATGGGCTCCCGCCGTTTTGACACGCGCTTTTTTGTCGCCCAGGCACCCGCCGGCCAGACCGCCAGGCACGACAACGAGGAAACCACCGACAGCCTGTGGCTGACGCCGCGCGCAGCCCTCGAGCAATACCGCGATGGCCGCATCGACCTGGCCCCGCCGCAGATCATGAGCCTGGCCCATCTGGCGCGCCATGCCAGCGTGGCCAGCGTGCTCGACGCCGCGCACCGCCAGCGCCCGCCCCTCATCCTGCCCGAGCCGTTCGACGACAACGGCGTGCGCGTGATCTGCTACCCCGGCGATGCCATGCACCCGGTGCGCGAGCGCGCCCTGCCCGGCCCCACGCGGCTGCGCTGGCGCGAGCGCCGCTACCTCCCCGACGAGGGCTTTGACGCGTTGCTCGGCTGACCAGCGAAAATGCCCCCGGTCGCGCCATGGTGCGCAACCGCTTCGCCTGCGCAGGGCGTCTTTTCTGACCAAACTATCAAATCAATAGCTGCTAGCGCTTATTGCATAAGCACTGCAGCCCATTTTTGCAAAAAGGATCCCCATGAAAGCCAGCTGGAACGGCGTGGTGGTTGCCGAGAGCGATGACACCGTGGTGGTGGAAGGCAACCATTACTTTCCCGAAAGCGCGCTCAAGCGCGAGTACTTCACCTTCAGCAACCACAAGACCACCTGTGCATGGAAAGGCCAGGCGAGCTACCTGTCGCTGCTGGTCGATGGCGAGATGAACACCGACGCAGCCTGGTTTTATGCCGACCCCAGGCCCGAGGCCGAAGAAATCCGGGGCCGCATCGCCTTCTGGAAAGGCGTCCAGGTGGCCGCCTGAGCCGCAGCCGGTGCACGCCGGTTATCCCTGCCCGCGCTGGACAATCATGTGGATAAGTTTTGGCAAGCCCTGTATGGCAGCTCCAAGTGGTTGATTCATAAAGAAATCTCTTGTGCCGCCTGTTTTTTAGGCAATGCGAGCCGCACGGACACCGGCTTATCCCAGCCCGCACTGGACAATGGTGTGGATAACTTTTGACAAGTCCTGTATGGCAGCGCCAAGTCCTTGATTCGTAAAGAAATCCATCGCATTGCCCAGTTTTTAAGCATGCACCAGTCCCCCTTTTGGATCCCTCACATGCCCTCCGATGACCGTGCCCACAGCCCTGCCGCCGAGCGCAACAGCGGCCCCATCCTGGCCGTGCTGCAGGCCTTGCTGCCCGAGCGCGGCGCGGCACTGGAGATTGCCAGCGGCACCGGCCAGCATGCGGCCTGCTTTGGCGCGGCCCTGCCCGGCTGGACCTGGCAGCCCACGGATGCAACGCCCCAAGGGTTCGCCTCGATTGCAGCCTGGAGCGCGGATGCAGGCGCCCGCAACGTGCGGCCGCCCCTGCTGCTGAACGTGCTGTCCGACCGCTGGCCGGACACAGGCCCCACTTTTGCGGCTCCCTTTGACCTCATCTACTGCGCCAATATGCTGCACATCGCGCCCTGGGCCTGCTGCGCCGGCCTGATGCGGGGCGCCGCAAGGCACCTCGCGCCCACGGGGCAGATAGTCACCTACGGGCCCTACCTCGAAGGCGATGTGCCCACGGCCCCCGGCAACCGGGCGTTCGATGCCAGCCTGCGCGCCCAGAACCCGGACTGGGGTCTTCGTGCGCTGAGCGATGTGGCGCGTGAAGCGCAGCACGCCGGCCTGCAGCTGGCTGCGCGCCACGCGCTGCCCGCCAACAACCTGCTGCTGGTGTGGCAAC
>DAOPUP010000297.1:0-1211 GCA_035350655.1 Acidovorax sp.
TCAAGACCATCATCGTGGCCGACCTGGTGATGAGCGTGGACAACGTGATCGCCATCGCCGGCGCCGCGCAGAACGCCGGTGAACACCAGCTTTTGCTGGTGGTGCTGGGCCTCTTGATCTCGATCCCCATCATCGTCTGGGGCAGCCAGCTGGTCATCAAGCTCATGGAGCGCTTCCCCCTCATCATCACGCTCGGCGGCATGCTGCTGGGCTGGATTGCGGGTGGCATGCTGGTCACCGACCCGGTCTTTGCCAACCCTGACAAGTGGCAGTGGATGTTCAAGATTGCCCAGACCGACACGATCCGCTATGCGGCCAGCGTGGCCGGTGCCCTGTTGGTGTTTCTGGCGGGCAAGGCCATTCTGGCGCGCCGTGCCGCCGCCGCGCCGGCGCAGGGCTGATTGCGACCTGAAACTACCAGCGCACCAGTCGGTGCACTGGCCAACCGGCCAAAACAAAGGGGGCCAAACGCCCCCTTTGTCATTGGCCCACCCTCTGGAGGCGGTATGGACAACCAAGTGATGGTGTACGTGGACGACGCTGCCCATGCGCAGCAGGTTCTTGCGCCCCTGCTGGCGCGCGGGGCGGCCGAAACGCGCTGGGTGCTGGTGGCCTGCGCGCCGCGCATGACGCACCGCATCAGCAAGTGGGTAAGCCACCGCGCCCGTGAAAACTGGCGCGACAAATGGGCCGACAAGCTTTTTGAACAACTGGTGCCGGTGCTGACGGTGGGCGGCAGCAGCGTGACCACGGTGCTGGCCAAAGGTCCCCTGGCGGAGCTGACCCAGCAGTTGCAGGCCGAACTGGGCACCGCCCGCGTGGTCGACGCCCGCCGGCCCAAGCTGGAAGGCGCCGAACCGGCCACTGTGCCGGCCCGGCTGTCGTTTCCGGGCAGCTTGCCGGGCCTGCTGACCGGGCTGAGTGCATTGTTGGCGTTGGACATGGCGTAACCCAGCGCGCCCGGGCCGCCCGCCAAGGCAGGTGCGATGCTATTCTGCGCACATGAAACTTCTTTTCAAATGGCTGCTCAGTGCGGCGGCGCTGCTGCTGGTGGCGTACCTTTACAGCGGTGTGCAGGTGCAGAGCTTTACGTCGGCGCTGGTTGCCGCGCTGGTCATTGGCCTGTTCAACGCCGTGCTGCGCCCCGTGCTGGTGGTGCTGACCCTGCCGGTGACCCTTGTGACCGTGGGCCTGTTCCTGTTTGTGATCAA
>DAOPUP010000297.1:1311-3617 GCA_035350655.1 Acidovorax sp.
TGCTGACCCTGCCGGTGACCCTTGTGACCGTGGGCCTGTTCCTGTTTGTGATCAATGCCCTGATGTTCTGGGCGGCCGCGGGTGTGCTCGACGGCTTTCATGTCACCGGTTTTGGCGCCGCCCTGCTGGGCTCGCTGATCTATTCGCTGCTGGGGCTGCTGATCGAGTCAGCGCTCGGCGGCCTGTTCCCGGACAAGTAGCTCCATTGCGCGCAAGCGTGTGTCGATGATGGACGCCTCGATGTAGTCGGCGGCGCTGCTGCTTTTGCGTGCCAGGTCCTGCCCGGCCTTGAAGCGGTCGACCGCAGCGGCATAGTCGTAGCGGGCGGCGTGCGATTCGGCCTCGGCCCGCACGGCGCGCAGCGGCTGCCCCTGCGCCTGCCAGGTGCTCGCCAGCAACTGCCACACCGTGGCATCGTGCGGGTGGTTGACCACCCAGGTCTGCAGGGCGCCGGTCACCTCGGCTGTGCGGCCCAGGCGCAGCAAGGCCTGGGTGCGCAGCACCAGCTCGGGTCGCCCCGCGCCCTCCTGAATGCCATGCACATGTTGCAGCGCCGCTTCGGGCAGGCCGGCGGCCAGCTCGATTTCAGCGGCCAGCCGCTGTGACTGCCGCTGGGCCGCAGCATCGCCCCGCACCACCGCATGCAGTCGCGCCTGGGCCGACCGCGCGGCCGAAAACTCCCGCAACTGGTTGCTGGCCAGCGCCGCGGTGTACAGCGCCGCGGCGCGGCGTGGGGCGGGCTGGCTGGCAAAGCCCGTGCTCTCGGGTTCGGCCATCCACAGTCGCAGCGCATCCACCCCGGGGTTGGACAGCACGCGCGCCCGGGCGGCCACCATGGCATGTTCCAAGTCTCCGGGCGCTGGCTGCGCCACGCCGCCGGGCGGCAGCCGCGACTGCATGTCGGCCATGCGCTGGGTGGTCAGCGGGTGGCTGCGCAGATAAGGCCAAGAGCCGTTGTCGTTGAGGCGGTTGGCCTGCTGCAGCTTGTCGAACATGCTCACAAAGCCCTGCGGCGCAAAGCCCGAGGGCTCCATCAGCCCGTAGCCGATGCGGTCGGCCTCGCGCTCCATGTCGCGTGAAAAATTCAGCTGGTTCTGCACGGCCAGCGCCTGTCCCCCCACCACCAGGGCCTGGGTGGCGCCGGGGTTCTTGCTGGCAGCCAGCGCGGCCAGCACCATGGCCCCCAGCAGCAGGGGCGTCTGGCGGCTTTGCTGCGCCATCAGGCGCGAGATATGGCGCTGGGTGACATGGCTCAACTCGTGCGCCAGCACCGAAGCCAGCTCGTCGCGCGTGGCCACCACGCCCATCAGCCCCAGGTGCACGCCCAGGTAGCCCCCGGGCAGCGCAAAGGCGTTGACCGTGCGGTCGCGCCCCAGCAGCACCTCCCAGGCAAAACGCTCGTCCAGCTCGGGCGAGAGCTCGCCGCGCGCGCGCGCCGCCGCCAGCAGCGCCCGCCACAGGCCCTGCACATAGTCCACCAGCACCGGGTCATCGATGTAGTCAGGGTCGCGGTACAGCTCGCGGATGATGCGGTCACCCAGGCGGCGCTCTTCGCCCGTGGTGAGTGCGCTGCCGTCGCCCAGGGTGGGGAGGCTGGACTGGGCCGCGGCCGGTAGCGCGGCACCCGCGCCGATTGCTATCAATAAAGAAGCTATCAGTGCATTAAAAGCAATGGGTAGAGGTAAATTTCGGCGGATATTTTGCGTGGCAAAAAAGGCATCAGTCCAAGGCCTTGCAGGGGGGCGTTTGCGGTTCCACATGCCCGTATGATGCCCCTTTGCCCCAATGTTTCCCGCCGATTCACCCGGTTACTACTCCATGTCCGCACTTACCCACTTTGATGCCCGAGGCCAGGCCCACATGGTTGACGTGGCCACCAAGGCCGCCACGCACCGCATCGCCATCGCCAGCGGCCGCATCGACATGCTGCCCGCCACCCTGGCCCTCATTGAAGCCGGCACCGCCAAAAAAGGCGACGTGCTGGGCATTGCCCGCATCGCCGGCATCATGGCCGCCAAAAAGACGAGCGAGCTGATTCCGCTGTGCCACCCACTGGCATTGACCCGTGTTGCTATTGAATTTGAAGCTGCCAGTGCACGCCAAAAGGGCGCTGTCGGCATATTCTGCGCCGCGACGGTGGAGACCGTCGGCCCCACCGGCGTCGAGATGGAAGCCCTCACCGCCGTGCAGGTCGCCCTGCTCACCATCTACGACATGTGCAAGGCCGTGGACCGCGGCATGTCCATCCACGATGTGCGCGTGGTGGAAAAGCATGGGGGGAAGTCGGGGAGTTTTGTGGCGGGGGC